>DASPJC010000273.1:0-7279 GCA_035628815.1 Ohtaekwangia sp.
ATTTTCTTCATCGGCTTCCTGTATGTGGTCAACAACAAGATCACGAACCTGCAGGAACTGGAAAAGATCAGCGGCGTACCCGTATTGGGTGTGGTGCCTTCTTCGCGGCAGTCCAGGAACGCCGGGCTGTTCGTGGTGGACAATCCCAAATCGATCGTGAGTGAAGCGATCCGCACCTTGCGGACCAATCTCGAATTCTTTCGTGCCGCCACGCCGCAAAAGGTTATTGCCATCTCGTCGACGGTTTCCGGCGAAGGAAAGTCGTTTGTCGCCCTCAACCTTGGCGCGGCAATGGCCATGTCGCGAAAAAAGACGCTGCTGATCGACCTGGACATGCGCAAGGCAAAAAGCAATCTCCCGTTTCAGATATCGGATAATTCCAAAGGCATGAGCACGGTACTTATCCGTAAAAATTCGTGGCAGGAATGCGTTGTCAACACGACAGTTGAATACTTCGACTACCTGCCTTCCGGTCCCAACCCGCCAAACCCGTCCGAGCTGTTACTGCGCGAAGCGTTCCAGGAGACGCTCAGCGCCATGAAAAAAGAATACGATTTCATCATTTTGGATACACCGCCGGTCGGCCTGCTCACGGATGGTATACAGGCCATGAAGCAGGCGGATATTTCGATCTATATTTTCCGCGCGAACTATTCCAAACGCGAATTCATGCTGAACCTGCAGCGGATCATCAACATCAACAAGTTCTCAAACATCACTTCCATCCTGAATGCGATGTCGTCGGCAGGTGAAAAGGCCTATGGCTATGGGTACGGCTACTACGAGGACCGCCAGAACAAAGGCATCAAAAAACTGAAAGCATTTTTCAAAGTATAAGTGTTCAACTGGTTTAGAAAAAAAAATATAGCGGAGACAATGCCGCTTACAATTGATCTGCATTCTCACCTGCTGCCAGGGCTGGATGACGGTGTTCAGACGCTGGAAGAAGCGGAAGAGATCATTCGATTTTTCGCCGCGCTCGGCTATACCAAACTCATTACTTCGCCGCATGTAATGAGTGACGCATACCGCAATACCACGGCGGGAATACTCGCCAAAGCCGAAGAACTTCGCGCGTACCTTCGCATGAAGGATATCCCAATGACCATTGAAACCGCCGCGGAGTATTACCTGGATGAAGCTGTTTTCCAGATGGTGCAGCGTAACGAACCCATGCTCACGTTCGGGTCGAAGTATCTGCTGTTCGAAACGAATTTTCTCACGGAGCCCTTCAACCTGAAAGAATTCATTTTCATGGCAACCTCGAAAGGATACAAACCCGTCCTGGCCCACCCTGAGCGTTACATGTACCTCCAGAACAATTGGGGCCAGCTGGAGGATCTCATAAACCGCGGTGTGCTCTTCCAGCTGAATGCCAGTTCCATTTCAGGCTACTATTCGAGAAATGTGCAGGCCACCGCGACGAAACTCATCGACCGGGGATGGATTCATTTTATCGGCAGCGACTGTCATCACCTCCAGCACGTCAAAATCCTGGAAGCCGTCCGGCGCATGAAGTACTATCAAAAAGCCCTATCTTTACCGTTGCTTAACAACAGCTTGTGAAGGCCGTCAGTCGTGCGAAAGCAAATAACATCTCAACAGAAAATTCATGATAGCAGTTACGGGTGCCAACGGTCTACTGGGAAGTTATATCATCCGTAAGCTGATCGAAGAAGAGCGACCCTTCGTCGCGTTGAAGCGGCAGGGAAGCGATACGGCGTTGCTGGCGGATGTGGAAAGTCACGTCACCTGGTGTGACGCGGACGTGATGGATCCTGTCGCGCTGGAAGATGCTCTCGCCGGCGTTACCCATGTCGTTCACGCCGCAGCCATTGTCTCTTTCAATCCGGGCAGGGCGCGGCAGGTCATGGCGATCAACGTGACAGGCACCCGCAACATTGTGAATGCATGTCTCGAAAAAGGTATTTCGCGCCTGGCCCATATCAGCTCGGTCGCGGCCCTGGGCAGGCAAAAGGGACAAACCTTTATTGATGAAACAAACAAGTGGATTGACAGTCCGCACCACAGTACATATGCCGAGTCCAAATACCTGGCCGAACTTGAAGTTGCCCGCGGGCAGGAAGAAGGACTGAGTACCGTCATCATTAATCCGTCGGTCATACTGGCGCCCGCCGATTGGAATAAAAGCAGCGCACAGCTTTTCAAGTATGTGTGGGATCAAAAGCCGTTCTACATGGACGGTTATATGAATTATGTGGACGTGCGTGACGCCGCCGCGATCACTTTGCAGCTGCTTGATACAGCGGTCACCGGCGAAAGATTTATCGCGAGCGCCGGAAAAATTTCTTTCTACGATTTCTTCTCGCAGGTCGCATATTTTTTCGATAAAAAGGCGCCAGGCATAAAACCTCCGAAAAGTTTACTCAACCTTGTTGCCCGTCTGGAGGCGTTGCGGACGCGGTTCACCGTATCAGAACCTCTGATCACACGTGAAACAGTACGCCTGGCCGGCACGGAATTTCTGTACAACAACCAAAAGGTGCGAAAAGTGCTTGATTTTGAATTTCAACCGATTGACCGAACGCTGCATTGGTGCTGTCAGTACTATCGTCACAAAATGACCGGTAAAAATTAGACTGAAAGGTCGTAGCTTTACGTCATATTTTATTTATTTTAGGAAAACCTTTCAGTACATGTCTAAAGAATACCGCAAAAGAGAAGAGGAAGGGAATGAGCTGATCCGGCGATTCGAAGATCACCTCCGAAAAAAGAAAGCAGAATTTTTTGATCTCGATTCATACGAACAGATCATTGACTTCTATATGTTTCGCGGCAAACATAACAAGGCGCTGCAAGCGGTAAACCAGGCTATCAGCCAGTATCCTTTTTCCACTGAGCTGATCACCATCAAAGCACAGATTCTTTCCAATCTTGAAGAGTATAACGAAGCACTGGAATTGCTTGACCAGGCACATGCCCTGCAGCCCAACGACCCGGAAATATTTTTAACAAAAGGTTCTATTCAGTCCCTACAGGGAAACCATGCTGCTGCGATCGAAAATTACGAACAGGCGCTGACCTTCGCCGACGACAAGGATGAAGTATACTACAGCATCGGCCTGGCTTATCAAAGCATGGAGGATTATCAGCAGGCGATAACATCGTATAAAAAAGCGATTGAGATCAATATCAATCACGACGGTGCATTATATGAACTGGCGTTCTGCCTTGATGTGACCGGAAAGCTTGAAAGCAGTATTGAGTACTATCAGAAATTTATAGACGAAGATCCCTATTCAGCCGCGGCATGGTATAATCTCGGCATCGTATACAACAAACTGGAAAAATTTTCTGAGGCGCTCAGTGCGTACGATTACGCCATCACGATCGACGAAGGTTTTGCTTCAGCGTATTTCAACATGGGCAATACGTACATGAACACGAACGAGTTTACAAAAGCACTGGATGCTTTTCGCAAGACGATCGAGATCGAAGGGCCAAGTCCTGAAGTGTATTGCTGCCTTGGTGCGGCCTACGAAAGCCTCGAGCAGTATGATCTTGGGTTGAAATATTTCCAGAAGGCTGCCAAGCTCGACACATTATATGATGAAGCGTGGTTTGGCGCCGGTGCCTGTCTTGAAAAACAGGAGAAGTGGTACCAGGCCCTCCATTTCTATAATAAAGCCCTGAAGATCCATCCTGAAAATGCAGAATACTGGAAATCTGTTGCACATGCTGAATTCAAAGTCGGAAACCATGTTTCCAGCATCGACGCATATGAAGAAGCGAGCAAACTCGAACCCCATGACAAGGAAATATGGCTGAACTGGTCGTTTATTTTTTACGAGCAAGGGGATTATCAGAAAGCCATAGATACCCTTTTTGTCGGTTTTGATGACATTCCTGACGACGCTGAACTGTTCTATCGAATGACCGTGTACCTGATTGAAGCAGGCCGTTTTAAAGAGGCCTTTAATTATCTGGAAAATGCTTTAATTTTGGACTTCGAAGGTCATAATGCCCTTTTTGATTTTTTCCCGAAGATCGAAACGCAGAAGGCATTGTACAAGATCATCGAACAGTTTAGAAAAGAAAACACGTAAATGAACTACGACCTGAAAAATTTGCCTGAGCGAACTGTAAAGCCCAGGCAATATGGTTTTACTATGGCCATGGATAAAGGCCTGAGCATTCGCGAAGCCGAAGATTTTGTAAGCCTCTGTACCGATCATGTGGACATCGTAAAACTCGGTTGGGGCACGTCCTTTGTCACGCCAAACCTGAAAGACAAGCTGAAGATCTTCAAAGACGCGGGAATACCGGTCTACTTCGGCGGCACGCTCTTCGAAGCGTTCATCATCCGCGACCAGTTCGATGACTACCGAAGGTTGCTGGATAAATTTGATCTCTCCTTTGCAGAAGTTTCCGACGGGTCGATAGACCTCGATCACGACAAGAAGTGTGATTACATTGCCAAACTGTCCGAACAGGTTACGGTACTTTCAGAAGTCGGCTCGAAGGATGCCGACAAGATCATACCGCCCTACATGTGGATCGAGCTGATGCAGAAAGAACTCGATGCCGGTGCGTGGAAAGTAATCGGTGAAGCACGCGAAAGCGGCAATGTCGGACTCTTCCGTTCCACGGGCGAAGTTCGCTCAGGCCTGGTGCAGGAGATCCTCACGAAGATTCCCTTTGAGAAAATCATCTGGGAAGCGCCGCAGAAAGCGCAACAGGTGTGGTTTGTAAAATTGCTGGGTGCCAACGTAAACCTGGGCAATATCGCGCCTGAAGAGGTTATCCCGCTCGAAACCATTCGCCTGGGACTGCGTGGCGATACTTTTCTGCATTTCCTGGGAATAACCAAAAAGAATACGAACACTGCGCCTCCCTTTCAAGTGGATTGACCAAACGATTTGAGAAACCTGCGGGACTATATTTTTCTCTTTTTGAAAGGAATTTGCATGGGCGGTGTAAATATTCTTCACGGAGTCTCCGGCGGTACCGTTGCGTTCGTGACAGGCATCTACGATCGGTGGATTACAGCCCTGAGTGCCTTCGACAAGGAAGCCTTTTCTCTCCTCTTCAGGTTGCAGCTGCAGGAATTCAACAATAAAGTAGACGGACGTTTCCTGGTATCCCTGCTGGCCGGCATGCTCACCGGCGTGCTCGCCCTTTCGCCGGTGCTGTTCTTTCTCATCAAGCGTTATCCTGTTCCCCTTCACGCATTCTTTTTCGGCGTTGTGATTATTGCCGCACCGCTGGCCCTTCGGAAAGTTCACCGCTGGAATGTCGGTACGGCATTGGCGCTAGTGGCAGGGATCGCCATTGCCTATGGCCTCACATCGTTGACGGGCTTCATCTCGCCTGATAGTTTCTGGTTTCTATTCCTGTGCGGCTTTCTGGCATCGTGTGGACTGGTCTGGCCCGGCATTTCAATTTCCTTTATATTGTTACTCCTGGGTAAATACGGGTATATTGTCACCGCTTTTGACACGATGAACCTTAGGGTGCTGCTGTTCTTTATACCCGGATTTGCAACAGGATTGATTTGTAACGCCAGAATTACACGTGCTTTTCTTGTTCATTATCATCATACTGCTGTAGCTTTGCTCGCCGGCCTGATGCTGGGCGCTTTAAACAAGCTTTGGCCATGGCGGGCAGTAACCGAATTTTTGACCAATCGGAAAGGTGAACAAATTCCGGCATTTGATCATAGCATTCTGCCATGGCATTTCATGGCATCAACAGGAAAGGATCCTCAGGTCTTTCAGGCTATCCTGATGGTAGCCCTGGGCATGTTTATGGTAGTTTTAACAGAAAAGATTGGGGCTAGATTAAAAACAAAAATTTGAACATGGAAAAAGTATTCGGGCTGATCGGTGCAACGGTTAGTCATTCATTCTCTAAATCATATTTCGACGAGAAGTTCTTTCGCGAGGGTTTGCGCGATTACCGGTATGAGCTGTTTGAACTGGCCAGTATCAAAGAGATCGAAAGCCTGCTGAAAGACACCAAAGACCTTGCAGGCCTCAACGTCACCATCCCCTATAAAGAACAGGTGATCAAATATCTCGATGAAGTCGATGGCTTTGCAAAAAAGATAGGCGCCGTCAACGTGATCCGTATTAAAGACGGAAAGCTCGTGGGCTTCAACACCGACTCAGACGCTTTCTATGAAACAGTTGAAAAATGGCTTCCGAAAGAAATTAAATTCAAGGCGCTGATCCTCGGAACAGGTGGTTCTTCCAAAGCGGTTCAGGAGGCCCTGAAAAAACTCAAGATCCCGTTCCAGCTGGTTTCGCGCGAAGCGAAGAAAGGATTACTCACGTACGAGGACCTCGAACGCGATCCGAAAATCATCGAAGCGTCGAAACTGATCGTCAACACAACGCCGCTGGGCATGAGCCCCAAAACCGAAGCCATGCCGCCCATCAGCTACGAGCATATTGGCGCTGATCACTACGTGTATGACCTCATCTACAACCCGGCACGGACGTTGTTCCTGCAAAAAGCAGAGATCCGCGGCGCGACCATCAAAAACGGACTGGAGATGCTCCATGTGCAGGCCGATAAATCGTGGGCCATCTGGACCAATTAGAAAAGCACTTCCCCAAAAGCTCCTTTCACGGAGCTTTTTTTTTGAACTATTTGATCCCGGGAAGGATTAATGTTTCAGGATATCTGCTAATTTTCCCCACATGGATTTCAAACTTGTCAGTGAATACGTACCCACCGGAGACCAGCCCAGGGCCATTCAGCAGCTCGTAAAGGGCATCGAAGAAGGTGAGCCCCACCAGACGTTGCTCGGCGTCACCGGTTCGGGCAAAACTTTTACGATGGCGAACGTCATCGCCAAAACGAATCGTCCGACATTGATCCTCAGTCACAACAAAACGCTGGCCGCTCAGTTGTACGGTGAATTCAAGCAGTTTTTTCCGCACAATGCAGTAGAATACTTTATTTCCTACTACGACTACTATCAGCCGGAAGCATACATTCCTACTTCCAACCTTTATATTGAAAAGGATCTCAGCATTAACGAAGAGATTGAAAAGTTGCGCCTCAGCGCCTCGTCGTCGCTCCTTACCGGACGCCGCGATGTGATTGTCGTCGCATCGGTGTCCTGCATCTATGGTATCGGTAATCCGGAAGAGTTCGGGAAGAATGTGATCAAACTGAAAGCCGGTGAAACGATCGCGCGCAACAAACTGCTTTTCGCATTGGTTGATATCTTGTATAACCGTACAGAAGCTGAATTCAAGCGGGGAACATTCCGCGTCAAGGGTGACACAGTCGACGTTTTCCTGGCGTA
>DASPJC010000274.1:0-4134 GCA_035628815.1 Ohtaekwangia sp.
ATGACCGGTTCCAGGTTTATGGCAACAACGACCTTACCGGCGTCGAGCTTGCCGGCGTTTTGAAGAACATTATTGCCATTGCCGCCGGTGCTTTAAGCGGGATGGGCTATGGTGAAAATGCGAAAGGGCTGCTGATCAGTCGCGGTATGGTAGAGATGGTGTACCTGGGCCGTGCGCTGGGCGGCAACACAAAGGCATTTCTCGGTATCGCGGGCGTGGGCGACCTGGTTACGACCTGCAACAGTTCCCTGAGCCGGAACTTCAGTGTGGGATTCCGCCTTGCGAATGGCGAGAAACTCAATGACATTATCGCCAGCACCGACGAGATCGCAGAGGGTATCAACACGGTGCGCATCGCGAAAAAGTGCGCCGATCACTATAAGGTTCGAGCACCCATAACAGAGACGTTGCACAAATTGTTGTTTGAAGACCTCACCATGAAACAGGCATTGCGTTACCTGATGCGGTACCCGCTGAATGTGGATATCGACTTCCTCTAGCACTACACGATGTGCCGGTGATTGCCGGATAAAGAACTTATTCCGCATTCTGAAAATTGTTAACAATCCACCATAGCAACCGGCTCACGCCAACTTGTTTTACAATACCTTCACCGGCTGCACGTGCTCCCCGGCACCGTTATTCCAACCAAAGGTGTTAAACGTGTGTCTACCAAAAAAAAGACCATGAAAACACTAGCCCCCCTCCTTCTCTTTATCGCTGTTTTTTCAGGATGCTCGCCGGACGATGACGGCACTGACATGGGAACCTTCGACGACGATCCGTCCATCACGTCGTTGAACGGAACGTGGAAGGTGATCTCATTCGAGGACTACATCGCCAGAACAGTCGAACACAAAAACGAAGAAAATTCCCGCGGAGGCGATATTGTTATCACCTTCAACGACGCGCATGAACCGCACAGCATTTCAGGTCAGAATATCACCAACGCGGTCGTGGGCGAATTTGAATACCGTCCGGCGAGGGGATTAAAAGTACTCAACCTGGGCAGCACCATGGTTGCCCAACCCGCGTGGGCCGACAAATTTGCTGGCGCGATCACGGGTACACATCTCAACTATGTGATAAACGCTGCCAAGCTCCGGATCTTTTACCAGGACGGAATCAAAAGTGTTACACTGGTAAAACAATAATTCCCTGCAGTTTTCCAACGCCATCAATTTTGCCCGTGTCTAATTGGTAAAATAACACGCATGAAAAAAATAACTTCCATAACCGCCTTTATGCTGCTGGCGCTTTTTACCGGGTGCGATGAGGACAATGACGTGACGACACTCAATGGCACGTATACGGGTACCTTTCGCAGATATGTTCCTGTCGAAGTTCTCCCCATTTCGAATGTGACGGTGTTCTTTACAAGCACAGGTTTTTCAGGGTACAGCGATCTGCAGCGGTATCCGGCGGTTTGTAAAGGAAAGTATGTGTTAAGGCGTGATAAAATTGATCTTGAAAACCAATGTGCATGGACGGCAGAATTTGACTGGACTTATATCCTGTCCGGCTCATTTGATATTACGAAGGTTCAAAATAAGATCGTGATGACCCGGCGCTACGATGAGAATCACTACGATCAATACATACTGGAAAGGCAATAGGCTTGTGACAACGTAACGATGCCCCCTCCTGTAAGGTGATCAATGTTGAAGACCCACACCATTCTGTCGGCACCATACGACATCAGTATCAGCAACACTTATTAAATGAATTTTCACTGAGGTTGATAACGGGTCCACTACTGTTCTTTGCCGGCAGCTTCCATTAATCCCTTGATGTAGCCGATGGCGAATAATGTACCGAGTGTGCTGTAGCCGGGATATTCGTTGCTATCGCCCGCAACGGTCGGGACATGGTCAGGACGCATCGGACCGTTGAAGCCCACCTGGTAGTAGGTCTTCATCGCCTGGTACATATCGGTGATCCCTTCATCGTGGAAAGTCTCTTCAAAATTCCACCGGTCTCCCCTGATGTCGCGGAAGTGGACAAAAAAGATCTTGTTCCGTTCGCCGAAGTACCGTATAACGGATGGGATATCCTCACCCATGGTGGCAAAGGTACCCTGGCAAAGCGTGATCCCGTTGCTGGGACTTGGCACGAGGTCGATAAGCTTTTTGAAGGCATCGGCAGTGCGCATGATCCGTGCGATTCCCCGGATAACAGGCACCGGCGGATCGTCGGGATGCAGCGCCAGTTTGATCCCGTTTTTCTCGGCCTCCGGTACGACGGCTTTCAAAAAATAGGTCATGTTATTCCAGAGCGTTTCCTCCGAAAATTCGCCAAACTCGGTCAGCGGAAGGTCCTTGACGGCAGCGATGTCAAACGCTGTGACCAGTGCACCACCGCGGCCTTTGCGCGCCTGGTCAGTCCGCGCCCAGCTGATCACCGGCATCCAGTTATAACAGATAGTTTTTACACCGATGCGCGAGAGGTTCCGCATCAGGGTGATAAAGTTGTCAATCTCTTCGTCGCGACCCGGCAGCCCGAGCTTCGCCTTATCCAGCGGCGGCGTTCCTTCCAGCACTTTCCATTCCAACCCGCGTTTGGCATAAGCATCCTTGACCGCTGCAAGCACTTCGTATTCCCACGGCTTCCGGTTTTGCATACCCTCGAGCCACCAGGGACTCGAAGGTGAAACCGCGCCGGTCACACCCATCTGTTTCGAGAGTTCGATCTTCCGTGCCTCAAGCCCATAAAAATATGCAAGGCACAATTGAATATTGGCGTCCTTCGCGAGGCTGTCCATACCCACCGGCGCTGGCGAAAAGTTCACCGATGAAAGCGCAGCCAGTGAAGCCGTTTTTTTGATGAAGTCGCGGCGGTTTTTTTTCATATCATAAAGGTGTTGAGGTGCGCATTGTTAACATAAGTTCTGCCTGGTTCCTATATGTTACACATCAACACATCAACACATCACTTCCGAAGAACGAAACGCGAGTATAGTCGCGTGCGGTCTTTCAGGGTGGTGTGAAAACGCGAGCCTACGACGCCGGCGAAGTCTGAAAACAGCTTCTGCCACTTGGGCGGAACCAAGGCTTCTATACGTGCTCTTTTGGTGCTATCCTCTGCTTCGATAGCACGCACGACGTTGTCGTTAATATCTTCCTCCGACAGCCATTCCATACCCGTAGCCTTGAGCTGAGCTTTGAAAATTTCCATATTCTCCCTCGAATTGCGAAAATCAACCAGCAAGAGCAGGCCGCCGGGCTTCAGTACGCGTTTCACTTCGGCAAGAAATTTCTCGACGGAACCGTAAGCATGACTGGATTCAACATTGATCACTACATCAATGCTGTTGTCGGCAAGCGGTATTGCCTCGGCGCTTCCCTGGATGAACTTCAGATTTGGTGCGGCATGTAGCTTATTGGCAAGGTCCACCGCGCTTTGTGCAAGATCAAGCCCGGTATAAAACGCAGGTTTAAAATGACGCGAGAGATGTCGTGCACCACCACCCCGTCCGCTTCCCACTTCCAGTACCTGCTTTCCGGTGATGTCGGTTTTAGCCGCCAGGTAATGGTACATTTGCAACGAGTAGCGCTGCGTTTTAGGATCGTTCGGGATTTCCAAAGGCTGCTCTTCCGCTGCGGCCGGCACATAGCCATAATTCATAAAGTGCCAGTCTTCCGCCGGAATGTACTTCGCCAGCAGTTCGTATGTAACTTTTGCGTTCAGTCGTTTAAACCAGGCGAAACGCTTCAGCAGGTGAATGATTTTATTGATCATTGGTTTGAAAAATTCACGCAATATAGAGAATAATGGCGTTCGTTCTGAATTTTTCAGACCTGGCCGATTCATGGGCATCAACCCCGAAAACGAATGGTGGGCAGAGGCTCCCGTGGCGGATGCGCAAGGCAATTACCTGACTGGGTCCTATTCGTACTTAAGGGAATCAACAGGATTGATGCGCGCTGTTTTAAGCGCATGAAAAGCTACGGTAACGAAGGCGAACAGCAGCGCCAGGATGCTCACAACAACAAACAGCGAATAATTCAAACGCACCTGGTATGCAAAATTATCCAGCCATCCCGTGATGGTATAATATGCCGGAGCGATTACCAAAACCGCTGCAATCAGAATGAGCACCATGATATCTTTATAGAGCAAATAAACTATACCAGG
>DASPJC010000275.1:0-5318 GCA_035628815.1 Ohtaekwangia sp.
GTCATGGGGCAGGGGGGTGAAATATTTATTTTCGATATGGGCAAACCGGTCAAAATCTATGACCTCGCGCGTAAAATGGTAATGCTTTCAGGAAAGGAGTTAAACAAGGATATTGAGATTGTATTTACCGGACTCCGCGAAGGCGAGAAATTGTACGAAGAGCTTTTGAACGACCAGGAAAACACAATCCCGACACATAACGAAAAGATTCTAAAAGCAAAGATCGCCCCATATACCTACGACGAGGTATGCCGTAACCTCGATCTGCTCGAAGATTTTATCAACGACCGCAACGAGCACAAGATGGTAACGCTCATGAAGGAGATCGTGCCGGAATACAAGAGCAATTATTCCAGGTTTGAAATCCTGGATATTCAGCACTAAAAAAAATTGTTTGATTCTTTGTGACGACCGTTGACGCTAGGGTCCTCTTTACCTTTTCTGGTAATAACCTTTTCGCTTTGACCTGTAAAGTTTACGCTGGGCGTTGCTGAAAATCTCCTGCGGCATGTAATACTGCACAGTTACGTTTAGCAGAAAATAACCGTCATTCTTTTCGGGATTCCCGCGTACGCCCACAGCGGTTGGGTTGTCAGGTTGTGTTCCGATCTCCGGCCTGCGGTCTGACAACGCCCTGGAAAGGTCGCTCTTCAATGTCGCCGGGTCAGGATAACGCCTGATGCTAACATCATCGAGGTAGTCAGTGAACGTGATCCGGTAACCGCCTTCGACCAGGAGGTTGAAGAATGGATTCACCTTAATCCGCGCGCCAAGGCCGACAGGAATTACAGGGGTAATCCTGCTGTATTTGACGCCTTCTGTTTCCAGCGGCTGCAAAGCATGCTTCTTTCCATCATATTCTGCCTTCGGATTGAAATAAAGCAGTCCTATACCGGCAAAGGCATGTAAATTCAAGACTGACCTTTGATAAAAGCGTGTTCCAATGGGCGAGAGGTTAATAATTCCAATCGCGCTGAATTCAATATTACCGGAAACAAACGATAAATTACGGCTTTTACGATCATCGTCCGCCTTTGCATCGTCGCCGGAGATCTGGAACCAGGTCAGCCCCGCCCGCGTACTGATCCGATCGGTCCAGTAGTATTCAGCGCTCACCGCTATATTTGGTTTCAGGATACCGAATTCGCCAGGATTGACCATTTCACCGAGGTAATTAGCCGTGCCGGTACCCAATCCCACCAACAGGTTGCGGTTACGACGGATAGCATAAAAGCTCTGGGCTTCAACCCAAAAGGTTATAAGGGTAAAAACGCATAAAAGTAGGTAGCGGGTCCTGATCATTAAATGGCCAATTTTCTTACAATATAAACAATTTGAAAAGTTATTAAAATTGCTATGCCAAAACCTCTTTTACCCTCCTGGCAGCATCCTTCAATACAATCGCGGAATATACTTTTAACCCCGACTGTTCAATGATCTTTGCGCCTTCCTCGGCATTGGTTCCCTGTAACCTGACAATGATCGGGACGGCAATGTTACCAATTTTTTTGTAGGCCTCAACCACGCCGTTCGCCACCCGGTCACAACGGACTATCCCGCCGAAAATATTGATCAGAATAGCCTTCACATTCGGATCCTTCAGGATGATCCTGAATCCCGCTTCCACCGTCTCGGCATTCGCTCCACCACCAACATCCAGGAAGTTTGCAGGCTCACCGCCCGAAAGTTTGATGATATCCATCGTCGCCATGGCCAGCCCGGCGCCGTTCACCATACAGCCCACATTGCCGTCCAGCTTCACATAATTAAGTCCTGCCTTCCCGGCCTCTACTTCCAATGGATCTTCCTCGGATACATCGCGCAATTCGGCGAGATCCTTATGACGGTAGAGGGCGTTGTCATCCAAATTCACCTTGGCATCAACTGCCAGGATCTTGTTGTCGGAGGTCTTTAACAATGGATTGATCTCGAACATGGAAGCATCCAGTCCAAGGTATGCGTTGTACAGCGAATGGATAAAGCGCACACCTTCCTTAAAGGCATTACCTTCCCATCCCAGGGCAAACGCTACTTTGCGGGCCTGGAAAGGTTGCAATCCGATCGCCGGATCGATCCATTCCTTAATGATCTTTTCAGGATGCGTTTCCGCCACCTCCTCGATATTCATTCCACCTTCGGTTGAGGCCATAATCACAGGACAGGCCTTCGACCGGTCGAGAAGAATGCTCATATAGTATTCCTTAGGTTCATTCTCGCCGGGGTAATACACATCCTCGGCAATGAGAACTTTATTGACACGCTTTCCTTCCGCGCCGGTCTGGAGGGTCACCAGTGTTCCGCCCAGGATGGCTTTTACCTTTTCCGGAACTTCCACGGTACTTTTTGCAAGGACGACACCTTTTGAACCGGTCTCCCGGATCGTACCTTTCCCACGTCCACCGGCATGGATCTGCGACTTGATGACAAACCATTTGGTGCCCGTTTCCGCCTGAAGTTCTTTGGCCGCCGCGATGGCGCTGTCCAAAGTGTCGGCGACGATGCCCCGTTGAATGGCTACTCCATAACGCTTAAGAATTTCCTTGCCCTGGTATTCGTGGATGTTCATGCATTTTTTGTTTTGGGCGAAACTAGCTTATTTCATGGTTTATTTCAAGGAAAGTGAATAATTCAGCGATGCTACAAGCCACCCGGATTGAAAAATCATACGGTCAGTTGAAGGTACTCAAAGGAATCGACCTCGAGATCGGCAAGGGAGAGGTGGTCGCCATTGTCGGTGCGTCAGGGGCCGGCAAAAGCACTTTGCTCCATATTCTCGGTACGCTGGACACGCCCGATAAAGGAAGCGTACGGATCAATGATACAGAAGTATTTGCGCAGTCGTCGCGGAACCTTGCAGCATTCCGGAACAGGACGATCGGATTTGTATTCCAGTTTCACAACCTGCTGCCCGAGTTCTCAGCCCTGGAAAATGTGATGATCCCCGCCCTGATCGGCAACAGAAAGGGCGAGGGCGAAATCCGTAGAAAGGCAACGGAAATCCTCAGTATGCTGGGACTTACCGACCGCATTCATCATAAACCTTCCGAGCTTTCCGGTGGAGAACAACAGCGAACCGCGGTTGCACGGGCTTTGATCAATGACCCGCAGATGATCCTGGCAGATGAACCCAGCGGGAATCTCGACTCAAAAAATGCGGTGGAATTGCATAATCTCTTTTTCCGCCTGCGCGCCGAGCTGGGCCAGACGTTCATTATCGTTACGCACAACGAAGAGCTTTCAAAAATGGCAGACCGGAGGGTGGAGATAAAAGACGGTGTGATCAAGACATAAAAAAAGGAGAAAACCCAGCACATCCTGTCGCACGACCATGGTTTTCTCCCGTTCCTCTTGCAAGGTGAATGGGGCTCCTCTTGCTATCTTTTTCTGTATTGAGATATTCAAAGATTGATGATACAAAGATAGGGGACCGGTGTATCGCCATACCTGCTCATGAACAGGGCGAAAGCAGCGATGTAAGAAGCACCGGATCTTTTAGCGAACTGGCTGTTTCTCTTAGCGATTCAGTAAGGAGATCATTGATGGCAGCCACGATCATTCGTTGTAAATACCTCAATTGATACTTTTTCGCGAGATGATAATCTTTTAACTACCAGGAGTATAATGCGCGATAGGTGAAATTTTGGAGTTGGGCAATGAGTAGGCGTGGGCAATAGGCAGCCGGCATCGGGGATAGCATTAAGCGAGCAGGAAAAATCCCCTCGAAGCTCGCAGCTCACCACTATTTCTTACACTTTCAGCCAGCAGCTATTCTCTCGCGCTTCAATGCTGAAACACTTCTGCGGAAACTTCTTCTACCTCGACCAGGCCTGCCGCATTGATGTGCATCAGTCGGGCGGGTTTTAAAGAATTGACTAAAAGTGGATCATATTTGGCCGTCACGCGGATGTAATTCGCCGTAAAGCCCTGCATCATACCGTCATCGATGTCGTTTTCAAAAAGGACAGTAGCCTCCTTTCCGAGGTTGTCTTCATAAAACTTCCGCCGCTTTTTATCCGACAGGATATGCAGCATTTTCGACCGGTCGGAACGCTGATTACCCGGGACTGCTCCGGGTAACTGCGCTGCCAAAGTGTTTTCACGTTCAGAATAGGTGAAGACGTGTAAGTATGAGATATCCAGTTCGTTAAGAAATCTGTAGGTGTCCAGGAAATCCTCCTGTGTTTCACCGGGGAAGCCAACAATGACGTCCACGCCGATGCAAGCGTCTCGCATCAGCGATTTGATTTTTGTAACCCGCTCGCGGTAAACCTCGCGGCGATACCGGCGGCGCATGAGCTTCAGGATCTTGTCCGAACCCGACTGGAGTGGAATATGAAAGTGCGGCACAAACCTTTTTGAGCCTGCAACGAATTCGATGATCTCATCTGTCAGCAGGTTTGGCTCAATGGATGAAATGCGGAAGCGGTCGATACCCTCGACATGGTCCAGCGCTTTGATCAGGTCAATAAAACGTTCTTCGCGTTGTCCGCCCCGGATGCCAAAATCACCGGTATTCACGCCGGTAAGAACAATCTCCCGGACTTCCGTGGTGGCTATTGCCTTTGCCGTTTTTACGATGCTTTCGATACTATCGCTTCTGCTGCTGCCCCTGGCCAGCGGAATGGTGCAGAAACTGCAGGAATAATCACAGCCATCCTGGACCTTCAGAAACGTCCGGGTGCGGTCGTGCAGGGAGTAGGAAGTATTAAAAGTATTGGCCTGGCTGATGTCGGACGCGAACACTGCTGGCTGCGGCTGGCGGACAAACCCGTCGAGCAGTTCGGCAAGCCTGAACTTTTCAGCGGCTCCCAAAACGGCATCGACACCCGGGATAGCCGCTATCTCGGTTGGTTTCAGCTGCGCATAACAGCCGATGATGGCGACGTAAGCATCGGGAGAAATCGCGCGGGCCTCGCGCACGATCTTATGACATTTTTTATCGGCATTTTCCGTTACTGAGCAGGTATTGATGATAAAAATGTCGGGTGTTTCGGTGAAATCGACCTTTCGGTAGCCCTTTTGTTCGAAGATCCGGGATATCGTGGAGGTCTCCGAATAGTTGAGCTTGCAGCCGAGCGTATAAAATGCGACTTTTTTCATGATCAGCCGGCAAAGATAGGGAATTCGAAATTAGAATTTGGAGCGTTCAAAGCGTTCTTGGGCATGCCGTGATTAGGCATTGGGCATTAGGCATTTGGCACTGGGCATTGGAAGAGTTATTAAATGATCGGTATCATCTGCGTTTGAATCTTGGCAGTAGCGTGCAGCGAGCAGCTCTTTTAATTGGCAGCTTTTTAACGAGCGTCCGGTGTTCGATC
>DASPJC010000276.1:0-7099 GCA_035628815.1 Ohtaekwangia sp.
AAGGAGGCCGGCGTATCGATCAGCAGCATCTTCGGAACATTGCAGGGATACATTGGTGGAATTTACGCGGCAGACTTCGCCCGGTTTGGAAAGCAATACCGGGTCTATGTTCAATCGTTGCCCGAAAGCAGAACGACGACAGAGGATCTGAATTCGCTTTTTGTCCGCAATGCTGCGGGTGATATGGCGCCCATTACCGAGTTCGTCGCCCTGAAAAGGGTGTACGGTCCCCAGTCCGTAACCCGTTTTAATTTGTTCAACTCGGCGAGTGTCAACGGGGCGGCTGCGCCTGGTTACTCTTCCGGCGACGCGATCCGCGCGGTGCAGGAGGTAAGTGCAACGGCGCTCCCGGCGAATTACACCGTAGGATTTTCAGGTCTTACACGGGAGGAAATTTCCGCCGGGGGCCAAACGACTTTCATCGTCATCCTGAGCATCCTGTTTGTTTACTTTATCCTGGCCGCGCAGTATGAGAGCTATCTCATCCCCCTGGCCGTACTGCTGTCGCTACCCCTTGGTATTATGGGCGCGTACGTGACTACAAAATTTGCCGGTCTGCAGGCCAATATTTATTTCCAGATCGCCATGATCATGTTGCTTGGGTTACTGGCGAAAAATGCGATCCTGATCGTGGAGTTCGCGATGCAGCGCCGTAAGTCCGGTATGTCAATTACAGAAGCTGCATTTGAGGGTGCCCGCGTCAGGCTCCGGCCTATTTTGATGACGTCCTTTGCTTTCATCATCGGGTTGTTGCCGCTGGTTTTTGCCGGTGGTATTGGCGCGGCGGGAAATAACTCCATTGGAACCGGTGCCGTGGGCGGATTGCTGATCGGCACGATACTCGGCGTATTTCTGATTCCGATCCTTTACATTCTGTTCCAATGGCTTCAGGAGAAAGTAAGCAGGAAAAAAGTGCTGCCCGGAACCCGTGTTAATGTTCAACAGTAAGAGAAGCGAAAATGAAAAAGCACACCTTAATTAAGTTTGCCTTCGTACCCGTCATGCTGTTCACCCTGCAGTCATGCTTTGTGGCAAAAAAATATCAGCGCCCTGTCGTTGTCGAGGAAGCCGCGTACCGAACCGATTCGCTTTCCCGCGACAGCGTCACGATGGCTGAAGTTTCCTGGCGTGAATTGTTTACCGATTCGCTGCTGGCCGGGTACATCGAAGAGGGATTGACCCGTAACATCGACATTCGAATTGCTTTGCAGCAGATCGTGGCCGCACAGGCGTACTATCGCCAGGGGAAAGTGGGTTACCTGCCAACGCTGAGTGCAACGGGAAGGGTAACATACCAGGAGTTGGCCAGGAACAGTCAGTTTGGCTCTTTCTTTGACGGCGCCATCACGCAGTATGAGCTGACAGGAGCACTTTCATGGGAAGCAGACATATGGGGAAAAATCCGGAGCAGCAAGCGTGCCTTCGAAGCGTCGTATCTGCAGTCCGTGGCCGCTCACCAGGCGGTCAAGACCGAACTCGTGGCCAATATTGCCTCGGTATACTTCCAGTTACTGGCCTTCGATGAGCAGTTGCGGATGACCGAAGAAACCATCCGGAACCGTGAACGGAGTCTCGAAACAACGAAAGCCCTTAAGGACGCCGGCAATGTCACGGAGGTTGGCGTGAAACAGACTGAAGCCCAGTTGTACACCGCACAGGCGATTGCCGTCGATATCCGCACAAACATCAGGACACTCGAGAATACCATGTCTATTTTGCTGGGCAGGGAACCGCAGGCGATAAAGCGAGGTACACTGGATCAGCAGAACTTTTCACAGGAATTGAATACCGGATTCCCCGTACAGCTGCTGCGCAATCGTCCGGATGTGATTGCGGCGGAGTATAATCTCATCAATGCCTTTGAACTCACCAACGTAGCCAAAAGCAATTTTTATCCCTCCCTCACCTTGTCTGCAACGTCCGGTTTGCAAAGCCTTGAATTTGATAAATTGTTTAGCGTTAACTCGGTGTTTGCCACGCTTGTCGGTTCCGTTACACAACCGATATTTAATGGTCGTCGTATCCGTACGCAGTACGAGGTGGCACGGGCCCAGCAGGAAATCGCATATCTCAATTTCAGGAAGGCTGTACTGAATGCCAGCCGTGAAGTTTCCGATGCGTTGTTTACCTATCACGCGGCCGAAGAGCGGATTCAGATCCGGTCGCAGGAATTTGAAGCATACGATGTGGCTACATCTTATTCCGAGGAACTCCTGAACAATGGCCTGGCGAGCTACCTGGAGGTACTTACCGCCCGGGAGAATGCCCTGAACTCGCGGATCAGCCTCATCAACGCCCGCTTTACACGACTGAATGCAGTCGTGGAGGTTTACCGCGCACTTGGTGGCGGATGGCAATAGTGCTGGTGTAGCTAAATGGATATGACGAAGTCCGTCGTACCCATTGGCTAACCTTGTCTTTTTTGCCATTTGAGTTTATTCCGGGTGTGATTCCGTCCAGGCCAGATACCCGGCTTCTTTCAGCCATTGCGGACGTGTGCCACCGTAGTAGTTTTCTTTATTTGTTGCGCCTTAAGCCGCGGTGCTTATCTTCGTAACGTTTCTGAAAACTTATGAATTGGATCCTGGTCTTCGAGGTTGCATACGTTATTGTCCTCATACTGGTATGCCTGCGTATTATCTATGACACGACGGCCATCACTAAAACCCTGGCGTACCTGCTGGTGGCGATCTTTATTCCATTCGGGGGTATGTTGTTTTACTTTTCGTTTGGAATAAATTATCGGAAGCGCAGGGTTTACAGTAAAAAACTGATTGAGGATGACGGGCTGCGCAAGGCGTTGGAGGCAAGATTAATTTCACGCACAGAACAGAACCTGAAAACCCACGAGGGTGTGGTTGGTGATGCAGAAAGCCTGGTCAGGTTGCTGCTGAATGACAGCTGGAGCCCGTTGACCGTTGGAAACCGCGTCAGGCTTTTAACCAATGGCGAGGAGAAGTTTCCGGAAGTGATTTCGGCTTTGCGTTCCGCCCGGCACCACATCCACCTCGAATATTATATTTATGAAGATGACCACATTGGTAACCGGATCAAGGAGATTCTGATCGCAAAGGCGCGCGAGGGCGTGAAGGTGCGTTTGATATACGACGACTTTGGAAGCCGCTCTATTCGCGGAAAGCTTGTCGCGGATCTGAAGGCTGCTGGTGTCGAGGCGCATCCTTTTAATGTGGTGCGGCTGTTATTCCTTGCCAACCGGTTGAACTATCGCAATCACCGGAAGATTATTATTGTCGACGGCCAAACCGGGTTTGTTGGCGGTATTAACATCAGCGACCGCTACGACAATACTTCAGACGGTGAGCGGGATTTTTACTGGCGGGACGCGCACATGCGGATTGACGGCGAAGGGATTCATTACCTGCAGTATCTGTTTTTTTGTGACTGGAATTTCTGCTCGGGTGAAAAGATGGAACCCGACGCGTGTTACTTTGCCGGTCAGCCCCAGCCCGATGCAAACGAAGTTGTTCAGATCGCTGCCAGTGGTCCCGATTCACCGACGTCGACCATCATGCTTTCTCTTCTGAATGCCATTCACCTGGCGAAAAAGGAAATTCTTCTGACGACGCCGTATTTTATTCCGGGTGAAAGCATTATCAACGCACTGCGTGTTGCGGCACTTGGCGGTGTTTCTGTTCGTATACTGGCGCCGGGCATTTCTGATTCCCGGTTTGTCAATGCTGCTGCATGGTCATTTTACGGCGACCTGTTGCACGCCGGTGTGGAGATTTTCTTATATCAAAAAGGATTTATACATGCGAAGACGATGGTGGTCGATGGCTACATTTCTGTGGTGGGTACCGCCAACATGGACTATCGCAGTTTCGATCTTAATTTCGAGGTGAATGCGATCGTGTACGGCGAAGCGATCGGGCGTCAATTGCGCGACACCTTTAATATGGATCTGATGTTTGCCGAGGAGATAACCTACCAGAACTGGGAAAAACGACCGTTGTATAAGCAGCTATCGGAAAGAATAGCGCGACTTTTGGCGCCCCTCCTGTGAAAGAATGTTGTGGACGGTAGTGCCACGCCACAGACACGACCCTTCCATGTATGGTTTATTGTAAAAAGCGATTCTAACGCTTGCCCTACCTGTCAACACACCGCGCTGGGTGCCGGTTTTATCACCGTCGGCGACATTCCCCGGCCGATTCCACATGTGATGTGATGCGGCGGATTGTAAAATTTATTTTTTCGAAAATTTCAATCTGTCGATAAAAAGTACACCTCCGGCTACTTTATTGGAGTTTTGTCTATCTAGGTGAAAAATTGTTGCCGCGCACCTGGCCCCTGGGATACTTGTCGGGAGATGTCTGTCGAACAGCGATTTTTATGTCCCCGAAAAAACACTTCTTATGAGACGGTTACTTACGTCCTTTATTGCCATCCTGATTTTTTCCTCAACACTTTATGCACAGTTGGATACCCGGCACTTTATTCCGCCGATGCATGCGCGTGCGGATGACGCAACGGGGGCCGGCGAGGACATTTACCTTGTAATCAGTACCCCGCAAACGGCACCTTTTAACGTGACCATCACGGATGGGTCAGGTACGCCATTGTTCGCGCCGGTTTCTGTAAGTCGCTCCGCGCCGGTTTCCCTTCCGCTCAGTACGGCCATTGGCGGATCAAAAGGCACGGGGACAAAATTCCTGGTGACGACTGCCCAACTGGCGACCATACTCTCCAATGAAGGGCTGATACTGTCGGCAAACAAGGCTTTTTTTGCAAGTGTGCGCGTGGATGAGAGCGCACAGGGCGAATCGCTCACCTCTAAAGGTACAGCGGGATTAGGAACGGAATTCCGGTCCGGACACGTCTGGAACAACAGTGGTGCCCGGCATCTTAAATCGCACGTGATCAGCTTCATGGCGACGGAGGATAATACAACGGTGACGGTAAGCGACTTCAAAGGTGTTGATTTCCAAAACGTTTCTGAAGCCGGAGGATCGATTGTCGTGACATTGAATACGGGTCAGTCGTATGTCCTGGTGGCTTACTGTGATGGTGCGGCAGATAATTTAAATAATGTCAATGCAACCCGGATCAGTTCGGATAAGCCGATCGTCGTTAACTCCGGCTCATGGTTAGGTGGATCGCCAACCGGCGTCCAGGAAGGTCGTGATATCGGTATTGACCAGATCGCTCCCATCGAAGAAACGGGGTTCGAGTATATCCTGGTGAAGGGCCAGGGTACGTCGAGTGAGAACGTGATTGTATCGGTTGGGATCGATGGAACCAATATTTACATCAACGGCGGCGCTACGCCCATTAATCCGACGCCGCTGAATGCCGGCGAATATTACAGGCTTGTCGCCGCAAACTATACGGCTAATCAAAATATGTTTATCCGCTCAAACCAGCCGGTGTACATTTACCAGGGGCTGAACGGTGTGGCGGATGCGAATGAAAGACAAAACGGACTCAATTATGTACCACCGATTGTTTGTCTCGGGGGTACGAATGTAGACCTCCCGGATATCGATCAGCTCGGGAATGCCGTCATTCAGATCATCGGTGAGCAGGGTGCGCCGGTGACCGTTACTAATCAACTGGGCGTCACGACGGATGTTTCTTCTTTGGCCCAAGCCGTTTTTGGAAAGCCTGGCTATGTTACCTATAAACTATCGGGCTATTCCGGCGATGTGACGGTAGAAAGTCCACGGCCTATACGGGTAGCCCTTACCATGGAAAGCGCCAACATTGGTGCTGCTGGATTTTTTTCCGGGTTCACAACGGCCCCGGTAGTGGAAAGTCCGAATGGTTACAATTCCGAGACGTGTATCCCGGATAACCTTCCGGTGACACTTACAGCGACCGGATTTGATAATTATCAATGGTACCGTGACGGTATTGTGATGCCGGGCCAGACTTCTTTCAGCCTGTCGGTGAATAGTCCTGGTCTCTATACAGCCGCAGGTGTCCTTTCAGGATGTGTGCCGTCGGAGCAGGCTTTTCCCTTGACGATCTCGCTTTGCCCTGGCGACATCGGTACGGCAAAAAATACGGTAAGTGTCAACAATGTGTCAGGATCGGTTTTCGATGTGGTGTTCGATGTGGTCATTAAGAATTACAGTAGCACCAATCCCGCGCCGAATGTTCAATTAATTGATAATATCACGGCTGGCCTACCGGCTGGTGCGTCCGCTACGCTTCAGTCCGCCCCTGTTATTGTCAGTGGAAGTTTTGCCACCGGTGGTATCAGCACGACGTATAACGGCGTTTCTGACCTGGCGATGTTGCAGACTTCCGCAGCCGCAAATGACACCGAACTGGCTGTCTCGGGCACCGTAACCATCCGGTACACCGTCAGGGTTGATATGTCGGGTGCAGCGAGCCCTGCGTACAATAATCAGGCGATCGTGTCGACCAGTCTCACCGCGCCCAACGACGGCATCACGTCGACTTTTGATAAACAGGATTTTTCGGATGCCGGTACGGATCCGGATCCGGATGGTGATGGCAATCCGACGGAAAGCGGCGAGAACGACGTTACGGCGGTGTGTGTTGACAATTCCACCATCAGCTACGCGACGGATACGTATTACACCACCGGGACGGATCCTGTACCTGTTATAACAGGTCTTACCGGCGGTACTTTCTCGTCGTCGAGTGGACTCACTATTGATGCCACTACCGGTCAGATTGATCTGTCGGCATCCATCGTCGATACGTATACGGTAGTTTATTCGTTCGGCGGATCCTGTCCAACGACCACACAAGTAACGATCGAGTTGAATCCGCCGGCGGAGCCCACGGTCAATAGTCAGACCACCAATCTTGCGACCCCGACGATTACAGGTTCGGCTGTCCTGGAGAGTGGTGAGACACTGCGCGTTCTGGTTGATCTGATCACGTATACATTGGGAGATGGTAATCTCTCTGTTTCGGGAACAACATGGACATTGGTGATCCCGGCCGGAAATGCCATTACTCCTGATGGGCTATACGATGTTACGGCTACCATCACGAATGGCGTAACGTCCAGCAGCGATTTGACGAGCGGAGAACTGAGGGTCGACACCGATCCTCCGTCGGTCGACATCCTGGGAGAGCCTGCTATCGCGGAGAGCGGCGT
>DASPJC010000277.1:0-6282 GCA_035628815.1 Ohtaekwangia sp.
GTCATGGGCTGTTGCCGAAGCTGACCATGAAGAAATAGACCGGATCAATATTCTGAATGCCTCTTTTCTGGCGATGCACCGCGCCATTGAAAAGCTGTCGGTCAAACCCTCGCTGCTGCTGATCGATGGTAACCGGTTCAATCCTTATGCCGATATCTGTCATCACTGCATTATTAAGGGCGACGGGAAATATCTTTCCATCGCGGCTGCGTCAATTTTGGCAAAAACCTACCGCGACGACAAGATGCAAAGCCTGGCGAACCAGTATCCCGGGTATTCCTGGGAAACCAACGTAGGCTATCCAACCGAAGCCCACCGGGAAGGGATCAAACAATTCGGCATCACTCCCTATCATCGCAAATCATTCACCCTCCTACCTGAACAACTGGAATTGTTTGACGAGGAAGTCATGACTTAGGCATTGGGCCTTGGGTTTTGGGCGTTAGGGATTACGCATTGGGGATTGGGGAGATTGAGGATTGCAAATTGGCAGCGAAATTTCAAGGATTTGAACACATTGGTCGTTCAAAAAAGAACTCAGCGGGCAGCTCAAAGCTCGTGGCTTTTGAGCATTGCTGTATTTCCAAAACAATTGCGGCACGCTTGATCGTTTAAGAACGCCAGTCAGCAGCCCGAACCGCACACCTTTTTTAAATTTTTCATGCCCTGAGGTTTGTAATAGGGACGCAATTCTATAGTTTTAAAGGTTGACCCTCTCCTGCTATGGAATCCGTTGTTCTTGAAACTTCACAACCCGCTGCTGCCCGTGCTGCCAAACGGTTTGCGAGCGTCCCGGTATACCTATACGCCACAGTACTGGCATCTTTCAGCATCGTCATCGGCATTGTGTGGGATCTTTCCTGGCACCTCAGCATCGGGCGCGATGGGATCTTCTCTCCGCCACACCAGTTTATCTATTTTGGGTCGGTGCTGGCTGGCGTTTATTCAGGATTTAATGTTCTTAAAATCACGATCGCCGGAACACCGGACGAGCGTGCTTCAGCTATAAAATTCTGGGGTGTCTTCTATGGCTCCCTCGGCAACCTGCTTTGCATCTGGGGTGCCCTGACCATGCTGGTTTCCGCCCCGTTTGACGACTGGTGGCACAACACCTATGGTCTTGACGTTACTTTGTTTTCCCCGCCCCATACCGTCCTGCTCATTGGCATGGTCACCATTCAGTTCGGCGCACTGACTACTGCGTTCACGTGCCTGAACCGCGTTGACGGCTCCGACCCGATGCAAAAGCGGCTTCGTCTTTTCTGCATCCTGTCATGCGGATTCATGCTGACCATGCTGTTTACCATCACCCAGCAATTCTTTGCCCGCGGCGCCATGCACAGCGCCAGGTTCTATGTGATCGCCTCCATCATCTTTCCACTCATTCTCATCGCCGTTTCCGGAGGAATCCGCCAGCGATGGAGTGCTACCGCGGCAGCGCTCGTCTACATGTTCAGTTACCTGGCCATGATGTGGATCCTTCCACTGTTTCCGGCCAAACCCGGACTCGCGCCGATACTTAATCCGATCACGCATTTTCAGCAGGGACAATTTCCCATTCTGCTTGTTATTCCCGCACTGGCGATCGATGTGATCACCAATCGCCTTAGGAACAGCAACGCCTGGATGCGCAGCGCGCTCTATGCAACCGCCTTCCTTTTTTTACTCGTGGTGTTTCAGTGGCCGTTTGGTGATTTCCTCATGACGCCTTATGCCAGGAACTGGTTTTTTGGCGCGGAAGGATGGGGATATGATTTCGATCCGAATTTTGAATTCCGTTACGCTTTTGCCGTAACCGATACAGGGACGACATTGATCATCGGGCTTGCCGCGGCCTGGATGATGGGATTGTTTTCCGCGCGCGCGGGCATTACACTGGGAAACTGGATGCAAAAAATCCAGCGCTGATCATGAAACTTCGGGGAACACTATTTGCTTTTTTCTTCCTGGTACTCCCGGTGTATGCACACATCGGAAGCTCGGGAATCACATTCGAAGGCAAAGCCGGAAATTACCCGGTGATGATCCTGATTAATCCGCCGGATGTTATCCCGGGCACAGCGGTGATTGATGTTTTCGCTTCCGACCCGGATATTGAATCGATCCTGGTGAAACCCATCTACTGGTTCGCGGGCGATGAAGCAACCCCCGACGCCGATCGTCTCGATCCGGTTGCCGGTGAGCAGGGACATTTCCAGGGGCTGACCTGGCTGATGCGCGTTGGTACTTCCAGCGTGGAGATCATTGTAACCGGGAAAAAGGGTATCGGCAAGATCGTCGTCCCGATTATGGCCGTGTCCACGGCACAGCGGTCGATGAGTCCTTTTTTGAGCTGGAGCCTGTTGGCATCGTGCGCTGTACTGGTAGCATTGCTTGTCACCATTGTCAGTACCGCCATGAGCGACGCCCTGGTAAAACCGCATGGCAATATCCAGGCCGCCAAGCGAAGACGCACCATCGGTGCGGTGATCAGCTTCTGTGTGATCATGCTCGTACTTTACGGCGGGAAGATGTGGTGGGATAGCTGGGCGTTAAAATACAAGCGTTTTTTATACAGACCTTTAAGCACAAGTGCGGAAGTTCAAAGAAGCGGCAATACATCCGTTCTCACGCTTCGCGTCGACAGTGCCGGCATCCAGAACAACGCACGGTTTACAAGGCGGATGAGTTTCCTCGTTCCTGACCATGGAAAACTCATGCACATGTTCATGGTGCGTGCCGAAACGATGGATGTCTTTGCGCACCTCCACCCACAACGCAAAGATTCCCTCACGTTCGAAACGCATCTGCCGCCTATGCCCGCCGGGCGATACTGGATATTTGCCGATGTCTCCTGGGCCAGCGGCTTTAATGAAACACTTACGGACACAGTAACGATCGGATCCAGTGCTGTAACGGTCGCCTACACGCCGGAAGAAGGCACCCGTATGTCACAGGATGATACCTTCTTTCAGACGAATGCCATCCTGACGAACACGGTTACCGCGGGCGCCGACATTATCCTGTGCGGCAAACCGGGCCTCAAAACCACGCTGCCGGATAAGTCGTCGATCATCTGGGAACAGGATGCCCGTGAGCCACTGCAGTCCGGTAAATTATACCTGCTCAAATTCAGTGCGCTCGAACCGTCCGGCGCGCCCATGAAACTCGAGCCATACCTGGGAATGATGGGCCACGCCGTTGTCATGAAAGATGATGGAAGTGTTTACATTCACCTGCATCCCGTCGGTAGTTATTCCACGTCGTCGCAGCAGACAATGATCACCCGGATTGAAGAAACAGGGCGCGTCGACATGTCGAAGTTTTCAAACCCCCGGCTTTTTTACGATAGCATTGAACACTATGTCCAATCACTGGACGCCATGACGGAGGCGGAGCGCAACACCATCCTGATGGCATCCATGGTCCACGACACAACGGACCCCGAACACGCAGAACATACCGAAGTTTCCTTCCCCTATTCGTTTCCGTCACCCGGAAATTACCGGATCTGGATCCAGATGAAGCGCGATGGCAAAATCCTCAACAGTGCTTTTGATGCGGTGGTCAATTGAACTTACCCCGGCTGGTTGAATTTTTTTCTTGCTGTTAAAGTTCTGACTTTTACAGCACCGACAAACGCATTATGTGCCTGATCTTCATTGCACTTGACCATCACCCGAATTACCGACTTGTCGTAGCGGCAAACCGCGATGAATTTTACAACCGGAAAACCGCTCCCGCGTCGTTTTGGAAGGGATATCCCAACGTCATCGGCGGCAGGGATCTTGGCGCTGCTCCGCCTGCAGGACAACCGGCCGGAACCTGGATGGCCATGGCCAAATCCGGCAGGATCAGCATGGTGACCAATTACCGGGATCCCGTGAATATCAATCCTCAAGCCTTATCCCGGGGGCGTCTTGTTACTGATTTTGTCGTCGGCAATGAATCACCGGAGTCTTATATCCGGCAAGTGGAAAAAAACGGAAAGCTGTACAACGGTTATAACCTGCTGGTTGGAAATACAAATGAACTATGGTATCATTCAAATTATAGCGACGGTGTAAAAAAACTTGATCCCGGTGTTTACGGTTTAAGTAATCACCTGCTTGACACACCCTGGCCGAAAATCACCCGCGGAAAGCAAAGTTTTCAGGCTGTCCTCGGGCATGACCGGATCGACCCGGAAGATTTGTTTACTGTATTATATGATGAAGATCGCGCGACCGATGAATTTCTCCCCGATACAGGACTGCCCCTCGACCGCGAACGCGCGCTTTCCGCGATGTTCATCAAAACTGAAAATTATGGAACGCGATGCTCGACCGTTGTATTGATTGATAAACAAGGCCACGTGATCTTTTGTGAAAGAGTGTTTGATCTGAAAACTTTTCAGTTCACGACCCAGGTTTTTGAGTTCGATATCAAGGCCGTATGAAGATTCCGTTTCCGACCTCGTAAAACGCTGACATGAAACAAAAGAACCAGGCGCCGCTTGTACTGAGAATTGTTCGTTGGATCTATCCTAAGGTGGAGCGGATAGCACCATTCGCAGCGCATTGGTATTTTGTAAGATTATTCTTTACGCCGCTGCGGTTCGGTACACCGGAGAAAGAGCGAAAATCAGAAACCTTCGCGGATAAATTCACGCTGACAATGGCGGGCAAAAAAATCCAGTGCTATTCATGGGGTACTGGCAGCCAATACATTCTGTTCGTTCATGGTTGGGCTGGCCGCGCCACGCAGTTCAGAAGATTTGTCAAACCGGTTATCGCGGCAGGGTACCGGATGATCGCATTCGATGGACCGGCACATGGCAACTCCGAAGGCAGGCATACCAGTATCCTGGAGTTTGAAGAAGCGCTGAAGAAGATCTATGACCTCAGGGGAACGCCTGCCGGCATTATCGCCCATTCGTTTGGCGGCGGCGCTGTATTGTTTGCCGCGATGAATGGATTGCCGGTCGACAAACTTGTCAACATCGGAACGCCCACGATCGGGGATGAGATCATCAACACATACCTGCGAACGATCCATGGCTCCTCCGCCACCGGAGCGTTTTTTAAAAGTTACATGATCCGGAAATATGGCAAGCCGTTTGACGCGTTCACATCCTTGCATTTTGTAAAGCACCTTCCACGCCCGGTAAGCCTGCTGTTGGTGCACGATGAGGATGACAAAGAGGTCGTCATCCGGCATGCGGAAGCATTGGTTTCTGCTTATCCGCAGGCGGGGTTTATACGGACGCAGAGACTCGGACATACCCGGATCTTAAAAGACGACGCGGTGATCCGGGCCTGCGTAACATTTATCCGCGAGGGATCGTCTCGCCTACAGTAGGAATTTTATGTTTTAAACCCGTAATTTCAAATAAACTGCAACCCCGGGAACGGTTTAAAAGTATATGAAAAGAAACTTTATAACTTTAATACACATCCCTGTAATTAGGCCGTTCCATCAAAGACTAATGATCAAATGAAAATCATCGAAACACACCATATTTCCAAGGTTTACAAGATGGGCAACAATGTTGTCAACGCGCTGCAGGATATCTCCATTTCGATCGAGAAGGGCGAATACGTTGCCTTTATGGGACCCTCGGGCTCGGGAAAGTCCACCCTGATGAACATAGTAGGCTGCCTTGACACACCCACCGCGGGAAGCTATAGCCTCAATAATCACCTCGTCAGCGAGATGACTGAAAATGAGCTTGCTGAAGTGCGTAACAAAGAGATTGGTTTTGTATTTCAGACCTTCAATCTCTTGCCCCGTTCGACGGCGCTGGAGAATGTGGCGCTTCCGCTTATTTATGCCGGGTACAACAAATCAGACCGCGAGGAAATGGCCATGCAGGCTTTGCGAAGTGTAAACCTGGATGATCGCCACCACCACCGTCCCAACGAACTTTCCGGAGGGCAGCGACAGCGTGTCGCAATCGCGCGTGCGCTCGTCAATAACCCTTCGATTATTCTGGCCGACGAACCGACGGGGAACCTCGATACCAAGACATCCTATGGAATCATGGCACTCTTCCAGGAACTCCATGACAAGGGTAACACGATCATCATGGTTACGCACGAAGACGATATCGCGCATTATTCCCACAGGATCATCCGCCTGCGCGATGGATTAATTGAATGGGACCGAAAGAACGAAAATGTCACCCGGAGTGTGGTTGTTGAGGCGAGCTGAGCCAAACTCCCTGACATTCTTTCGACAATCGACAGGATCATTTCACAATGAAGATCTATACCAAAACCGGCGACCAGGGCAATACTTCTCTTTTTGGCGGGAAACGCGTTT
>DASPJC010000278.1:0-2919 GCA_035628815.1 Ohtaekwangia sp.
TGAAGATCGAGCTTTCCGCTGTCTGCAAATGATGTTATCAGCTTTCCAGTCTCAGCATCAACGGCATGCATATGCGGTCCGACAGCATAGAAGATCCGGCTGTCGCCCTTGTTATCAGTCCAGTATGCAACACCGCGGTTATTGTTGAGATTGAAATGCGCACCCTTGTCACCTTCAATGGTATCCAGCGGTGCATAGGCCCATTTCTCAGTGCCCGTTGCAGCGTCGAGGGCAAACAGTTTCAGCTTTGGCGACGTGCCGTATAGAATGCCATCGACAATGATCGGGTTGCACTGGATTTGCGAGTGCGCTGCCGTATCCACATCGCCGGCATGATACGTCCAGGCTATCTGCAACTGTTTTACATTGGCGGTATCAATCTGATCAAGCGAAGAATATTTGTTGCCCTCCGCATTACCGCCGACCACAGGCCACCCGTCGTATGTTTTGGACTCTCGGGTAGTACAATTTGCCAAGAGCAGTGCAGCGATGGCTGCGATGAAAAATATCCGTAAAGAAATACATTGTGTCATGGGTCTGAAATTAAACGGTTCGTCCAAGGACTAATTTAGTGATATTGACTAAGGTATTGATGCCATTGATAAAAAAGATGCAGCAGGCTTTTCCGCCCGCTGCATGATACAATTCATCATCACGGCCACAGGTCAATAGCCCGGATTCTGATCAAGCTCAGGATTGGCGGTGATTGCGTTGAAGGGTATGGGATAAAATTTACGATCTTCGTCGGAAGCTGGTTTTTCCCACCATTCGTCATCGAACTTCCCGAACCGGATCAAATCTTCCCGCCGGTGCATTTCGTAAGCCAGCTCGCGTCCTCTTTCGTCCAATAACTCATCAAGGGTTAAACTGGCTGTTGTGTACGCGGCGTCATCCCAATCTGCTTCATCGAAACTTCTTTGCCGCACAGCGTTGACCAGATCAACAGCGTCCTGCGTAGCTTCATCTTCATTGAGCCGCATCAGGCATTCAGCTTTCATCAGCAGGATGTCCGCCAGCCGGAACACAACCATATCGTTGCTCATGCTGGAAAGTCCGCCGACCTCGATTTCATACTTGGCATTCATGGCACCCTGGGCTTCGCCGCCTTCGTTGTTCACCAGCATGTCGATGTACGGTGTTACCGTCATGGGTTCGCCGTTCCAGTCAAGAATATCCTGTTCATCCCCGTTTTCATCGACATAGGTTTGCGGGCCGACCACCCATTGGTTAATGCGATAGTCGTTGGGTTGATAAAGATCGTAGAACGATTCCTGTGTGCTGATCTTGTGCCACCCGTAGTACTCTACATTATACCGCGCGAAGAGGATGTTCTCATGGAAATTCTGCTCCACAAAATTAAACTGGTTCGCATTGCTGGCGTCGAATGGCACCACGTAAATGTTTTCGTTACTCCATTCATTATTCACGAGGAAAGGATCGTTCCAGTTCGCATCCAGGGTGAAGTCTGCGTCAATGATGGCATCACACGCTTCAATACAATCGGCCCAACGCTCCTGGCCCGTAATCCATTTGGCATTGAGATACAGTTTCGCAAGCAAAGCGTGAGCCGCTGACTTTGTAAAATGGCCATACCAACCGGCATCACCTTTTTCACTCAATAGCGGAAGATTGTCCTGGATTTCCTTTTCGATGAATGCAAATACTTCAGCGCCTGGCCGGGTGGGAGGACTCACCTCGCCAACGTGCTCCACCACGGGAATGTTTCCAAAATTGCTCAGCGCCCAATAGTAGTGCAGTGCGCGAACCATTTTGATCTCGGCGATCATTTGTTCTTTGCTGATGGGGAGATCCATGCCACTGAGATCCTTGTCTTCTATACCATCAATAAAGTAATTACAGTATCCGATCGCCTGATACAGGTTTTGCCATTCCAGCAAAATCCAGAAATCGCTGGAGGTCCAGGTATGCCGGTGAAAACGCAGCCATGCGCCCTCCTGGTCAACGTAGCCATACCGTACCGGCACCACGGCTTCGTCCGTTGAAAATTCCTGCAGGGCAAAATGAGTCTGATAAATGTGCGTCTGCATAAAGCTATAGGGCAGCACGAAGGCCGCCAGCACCTGGTCAGCGTTCTGGTAAAAATTATCAGTCGTTTCGGCGCTGTAAACATCCTCATCCAGATTGTTACAACTTCCCAAACATGCTGCCAGCGTAATGGTGATGATGAGCAGCGATTGACGTGTAAATATTTTTTTCTTCATAACGTTGCATTAAAATTTTAGAAACTGGCGCTTATTCCAAAAGTAAAGCTCCGTGTGCTGGGGTAGTAGGCATAGTTGGGTTCAACACCAGGACCATCGGTCGTCTCCGCGCCGGGGTCGGCGGGAAAGTAATTAAGACCCAGCTCCGGGTCGGTGCCCGAAAAGCCTGTTATAGTACCAAGGTTTGTACCCGTCACAAACAGTCGGATACTTTGCAGATAACTATTGCTTTTAACAGGCAATGAATATCCGATCGTCAGGTTATCGATCTTTATGTAGTCGCCCTTCTCAATATAGTAGCTTGAGAAAGTTGGTTCGGCCTGTATGCCATCATCCATAGCAGAAACAAACAGGTTGTTGCGCGCAAAGAAGGTCAGGTTTTCGTGGAAGATCCGTTTCCCGTTAACCGCCTTGAAGCCCAACGCGCTTCGGATGAGGAGCGACACATCAAAATTTCCAAACGTAAACGTGTTGGTCAGGCCGAGATTGTATTTCGGAATGCTATTACCAAGGTAGGCAAAATCATCTTCGCCGATTTCGCTCGCCACAACCGCTTCACCATCACTATTCCTGAACAACCATTGTCCGTCGTCCGTAAACCCTGCGAACACCCGCCCATAAAAGGCTGCCACGGGCTGGCCAGGCGCCAGTCTTTGAATGGTTGTTCCTTCAGATATATAGGTGATATCGTGTGCCG
>DASPJC010000279.1:0-5153 GCA_035628815.1 Ohtaekwangia sp.
TGGATATCGGTCCACAGGCGAGCCAGGTTTTTGCAAAAGTGGTTGAAGAGTCCAAAACAATTCTATGGAATGGACCGATGGGTGTTTTCGAAATGGAAAAATTTTCCGCGGGTACAAAGACCATTGCGCAGGCCGTGGTGAAAGCAACGGAGCGCGGCGGGTTCTCCCTGATCGGTGGTGGTGATTCGGCCGCAGCCGTGAACCAGTTTGGTCTGAGCGAAAAAGTCAGTTACGTGTCTACCGGTGGCGGTGCGTTGCTGGAGTATTTTGAAGGCAAGGTGTTGCCCGGTGTGAAAGCCCTGGATTAAGATTAGGAAAAAATAGCAAAGCCTCGGCCTAATCTATCGGAGAATCAATTCAAAATGGGATGGCGTTTGAATTCACGCGATGGGTCAAATAAATAGCGATAGGTGACCAGTCGGCGGCTCATGCTGGCGCCCAGGTTTTTCGAGATGCTGATCATTTTCGGATTGAAATCGCCCTGCCACTGGAGTTCGAGCTCTTTATAACGCATCCTCGGCTGGATGATCTTAGAGGCTTCGATGATCATAAAGTAATCCACGCCGGTACCTTGCCACTCCGGCACGATGCCGTAAACGATGCCCACAAACCGGGTGCATGCACCGCGGTACTTGTACCATAAAAACTTCAACTTTGCCCAGAGGTTGAATTTTCCATTGAGATGACGGAAGATCTGGTTGAGATCCGGTACGTTCAACCACATGGCGATGGGCTCATCCTTGTGATAGGTAAACCATACGATATCCTCATCCATCACAGGCTTCATCATTTTGAAAATGCGAAGCGCCAGCGCGGGTTTCATCTCCTTGTTGCCTTCATGCTTTGCCCACGCTTTGTTATAGATAATTGCAAAATCGCGCGCATATTTTTCAAGGTTATTTTTCTTTATTCGTTCGGCCCTGATGTCAGGATTGTTGATAAACCGGTCGTGAGCTTCATAAAACTTATCAGCCACCCTGATATCCACGCGAAGCGACCAGCAAAACTGATTGTAAAATACCTTGAAGCCATAGTTCTCAAACAGCGCCTGATAGTAGGGCGCATTATAATTCATGCCATACAAGGGTGCATGGAATCCCTCTACCACCAGGCCCCACCATTTGTCACGTTCTCCAAAATTGATAGGCCCGTCCATCGCTTCGACACCTTTTGTTTTTAGCCAGTCTCGCGCCGTATCGAACAAAAGATTAGCCGCCTGCTGATCATTAATGCAATCAAAAAAGCCTATGCCGCCGACTTTGAACGCATCACCTTTATTACGGTACTTTGGATTAAAATAGGCAGCAATACGCCCAATGAAGTTTCCTGTGTCGTCCTGCAACAGCCACCGTTTGGTTTCCCCGCTATTGTACGTTTTGTTTTTCGCAGGATCGAAGACCTCGTTAACATCCTTATCCAGAGGCCGGATATAACTGGGATCATCCCGGTAAAGCATGACATTAACCAGGATGAACTGCCGTGCATGCTCGGGTATCGTTACTTCAATGATTTTCATTAACAAAAACTTACGGTATTCTCCGGCTCCGGGTTATCATGGCAAGGTACTAACGGGTTACAGGTAATTCCCAGCGTAGTGAAAATAATTAGATTGCAGAACGCTCGCAAATACCAGGCCGGCAAGGTCTCACAATTTCCCGCCGGGGGGCATCGAGCATACCGGGAAGAGTCGTGGATTTGCGTATAAGTGGCAGATAATCAGCCTGTCCGTTAAAAAAAATTATTATTTATATTTGTTCATGGTGTGCCCTCGCACACCTGTTTGTTTAATCTTGTCGTCGCATCATGAACATCTTTGTTGCCAAACTCAACTTTAAGACGCGCCGGGAAGACCTGGAGGCAGCCTTTGCAAAGTTCGGAGCGGTCACATCCTGCTCCATCGTCCGGGAAAAGGAAACGGGACGTTCCAAGGGTTTCGGTTTTGTCGACATGCCAAACGACGATGAAGCCAATAATGCCATCGCCGCACTGAACGAGAGCGAACTTGATGGAAGGTCCATTGTTGTCCAACCGGCTAATCCGAGGGCTTAGTTAGTCGCTACAGCGTTCAGGGTTCAAAGTTTAAAGTTTAAGGTTCAGGTTCACGGTTAGATTTTGAAAGCAGGTTTGAGGTTAGAAGTAAAAAGTTCCGGATTGGTTAGCGTAGTATTTTTATTAACCCCTCGCCCATGCCTGAAAAAATATAGATTTGAAATGACCGCAACGGCTGACCATGACTAAACACTACTTTCCTGCCAGCTTCATTGGATTTATACTGGGGCCTCTTCTTTTCTTGGCGATTCTGATATTTGTACCGACGACTTTTATTTCACCCGAAGCACACAAGGTATTGGCCGTCGCCGCATGGATGATCACGTGGTGGGTGACGGAGGCAGTAGCGATACCGGTAACCGCACTCCTGCCGCTCATTACTTTTCCTTTTTTAGGCGTCATGAAAATGAGCGAGGCCGCGGCACCCTATGCCAACCCCATTATATTTCTTTTCATGGGTGGATTTCTCATCGCACTGGCCCTGGAAAAACACCGCCTTCACGAACGCATTGCCCTGAACCTGATCCGGGTGACAGGAACTTCCGGGAACGGAATCATTATGGGATTCATGATTGCCACCGCATTTATCAGCATGTGGATCAGCAACACAGCAACCGCTATGATGATGATGCCCATTGCGCTGTCAGTGATTCATCTCATCCGGAAAAGCAACGACCAGCTCCCGCATCAGATGCCGAAAGGCGAGCGAAACTTCGCCCTGGGGCTGATGCTTATGACCGGATATTCGGCCACACTCGGCGGACTGGCCACAATCATCGGTACACCGCCCAATGTTGTATTCGCCGGCCTGCTCGACGAATTCTATCACGAGAAGCTCGATTTCGGGAAATGGATGCTGGTGGGCGTTCCGGTCGCCATTGCGCTCTGTCTCAGTACATACATCATTATTACCCGGATACTCTTTCCCAACCACCTGAAGAAAATTGAAGGATCCGATGAACTGATCAATAGTAAACTTTCAGCGCTCGGTAAAATGGGCCCTCAGGAAAAGAAAGTACTCACAATTTTTTCTCTCACTTCGTTCTTCTGGATCTTCCAGCAGCCCGTTAACCATTATATTATCGGAAATGATCTCCTGAACGATACGAACATCGCCATGACTGGTGGTCTCCTGATGTTCATGATACCGGCGAGCATCCGCGAGAAAAAATTTCTGCTCGACTGGAAAGATGCCCAAAACATGCAGTGGGGTATCCTCCTATTGTTCGGTGGCGGATTGTGCCTCGCCAGCGGGTTGGAAGACGTCGGACTTATCCAGGAACTGGGAAACTACATTGCATCGCAGAGCACCTATAGCATCGGATTATTATTCGGATTGATCGTGATCAGCGTGGTACTCTCCGAGTTCATGAGCAATGTCGCGCTGGTTCAGATCTTTGTCCCGGTGATTTTTGGTATCGCCAACGGACTGCATGTGAATCCTGTTCTCCTGGCGATGCCCGTAACGCTGAGTGCCAGTATTGGCTTTATGTTCCCGATCGCCACACCACCCAACGCAATTGTTTTCGCAACCGGCTACATCCGTATCAAGGATATGGTGCGGGCAGGGCTCCTGCTGGATATCGTCTCTATTCTGATTGTCCTGGTCGCTACCGTGACCCTGGTGCAGTGGGTATACGGTTAGTTGCACGAGCTATCGCTAATACTCGGGAAAACTTGGTGTGTTATCGAGTACCTTACCGATTTCCTCCATCACATCATCTGTCAGTTTTTCTTTGGCCTCCAGCGCTTTGAAATTTTCCAGCAGCTGGCTTGTTTTGGAAGCGCCAAGAATAACGCTACTTACATTTTCATTCTTCAGGCACCACGCGATCGCGAGGACGGGCATTGATATGCCCAGGGTATTCGACAGGGCCGCCAGTCTGCGCGCGCGCAGTAGGTTGGCTTCTATCAGATTCTGATCCTTTAACCAGTCAAGGCCGGGAATATTCATCCGCGTGTCATCGGGAAATCGATCATTGTATTTGCCGGTCAATACGCCACTGGCCAGCGGAGACCAGACGGTGGTACCCAAACCAACCGTCTTGTACAACGATGCGTACTCACGTTCCACCTTATCGCGCACCAGCATATTGTATTGTGGCTGTTCCATGACGGGTGCAATGAGCGAATACTGGCGCGCAACCATATGCGCCTCCATGATCTCCTGCGCACTCCATTCACTGGTACCCCAGTAAAGTATTTTACCCTGCTGGATCAGGTTGTGCATCGTCCACACCGTTTCCTCAATGGGCGTCTGCTTATCGGGACGATGACAAAAATAAAGGTCAAGGTACTCTACCTGCAACCGTTCCAAAGCCTGGTGACATGCCTCGATAACATGTTTCCGGTGGAGGCCCCGTTGTGTCGGTTTAAGATCTTTTCCGCCAAGGCCAAAAAAGACCTTGCTGGAAACCACGAAGCTATCGCGTCGCCAACCCTTCTTTTTAAGGATCTCCCCCATCACCAGCTCCGATTTTCCCCTGGCGTAAATCTCTGCGTTATCAAAGAAATTCACACCGTTGTCGTACGCCACGGTCATCAGGTCTTCAGCCGTGGGGTCACCAATCTGCTTTCCAAAGGTGAGCCACGAGCCAAATGACAAGGCACTGACCTGCAAGCCGGACTTCCCAAGCCGTCTGTATTCCATCTTTAATTCCTGCTATTCATTTTTCAGAATAAAACCTTCCGGCGCACGCAATGTGTCTTTGTCATACATATTGAGGTAAAGTATGGCTGGCTTATCCTGTCCCTCATACGTTACTTCATAACGGTCCAGCATTCCGGAATCACCGAATAAAGCGTTCGGCGTTTTGAAAGGACAACAGCTTCCCTGCCGGACGTAGGTCACCTTTTCGCCGTTCGGACCTGTAAGATGGTTCAGATATTCCCGTTCGTACGATGGACCTCCACCGACTTTGATGGGATTCCTTTCATCGTACCCATAAGCACGCGCGGATGTTGCATCATGATCTGCGGAGGTGCCTGGAACGTTCGCCTTTTTCGTGGAAGAACAGCCGGTCCACGCCAGCAAAATGAGTATATAAGCAACGTGTTTCATGAGGAAGAATTTGCTTCCAGTAATTTAAGCAAAACTTCCAACC
>DASPJC010000280.1:0-3915 GCA_035628815.1 Ohtaekwangia sp.
TGTTCCCGCTGCGCATTGTCATTGGTAAAAAAACCATGCGTGGCCAGGTGGAGGATCCCTGGAGAGGCCAGTTTTTTTACATTTGATTCAGTGGCATCCCTGTGCTTGTATACTTTCGTCGTCCATTTTTTTGAGAGAAGGTATTGATTCGTTTTGTCGATTTCGAGTTCGGTTCCCGGAAGGTTGCCGAACAGTTCACGCGACGACACAGAATCGATGGTGAATGATGGTGCACCGAAAAGGGCCGCGGTCCGGGCTCCGGATCGGGTATCCCTTTTCCTCACGATCGCTTTTGTTGATGTAACGGTCTGTATACTGGCTTCGTCTATCACATATTGGCGCGACGCCGGGTTATAAAGCGTGTTGAGGTTGATCTGGTTATAGATCCCATCAGCCGCAAAGTATATCCGGGAAAGTTTCTGGCCTTTCGGCATATACCGTTCAATGGAATCAACGACTGGCTTCCAGTACACAACATATGAAACTGTATCGGAAAGCTGGTAGCGGATGCCGTTGGCGTACTGGTTGAAGAATTGTTTTTCCAGGTGTTTTGATTTCGTGCTGACGACCAACGAAACGACGGGACGGGTTTTGGTGCCCGGTGTAATGATCATGGCGGCATAGAGCAGTCCGTTCGCGACACGAATCATCTCCACGGCGGCCTCACCTGGCTTTAAGTGTTGCTGAATATGCTTCCATGAAATTTCGTCTTTCAAAAATCCCTGCTTGAATAAAGCGGATCGACGACTGAGCAGTTTTTCAAGGTCTTCGATCAGCACTTCAAGCTTGTATATCTCATCGCCGGAGGCATGGGCACTGCCATAAAGACTGGCCAGCTGGTTTTTTTTCTGCTGCCATCGTTCATATTGGTTTTGCAATGTCGTGTCGTTGCCATTCAGGATAAACGATCTTACCCGGTGACTTTCTGTAAGGATAAGTCCCTTGGTTGCCAGTTGCAGATCGTATAAATCATTCAGGATGGCCGGGTCACGGTAGGTTTGTTTCTGAAGCGGCAACACGCCGGCTACTTCCAGGGCAAAGGTGAGGTAATGGTCGACGATGATGTACTGACTCCGGAAAAAGGAAATTTTCTCGGCGTCACTGAGGTAGGTGAAATTGTGCCGGATTTCCTTTAACAATAGTCCGATCAGTTTTCTGTAAACGGTATGCGCGGCCGGGAAATCACCGTTCCACCGGTAGCTTTCGGCCAGGTTGAAAAGCGTATTCTGATAAAAGCGCGGATTGACACTGGCCAGGTTCTCCTGCATTTCCTTCGCCCGAACCAGATAGCGGATAGCCTTGGCGTAGTCTTCTACCGCCAGGTACATTTCCCCGAGGTTAATCAGCACACCCTGGTGAAGGTCGCTGTGTTTAAAAAGTCCCCCCTCCATCAGTGCTTCGGCTTTCGTCCATGTGTAAGCAGCGGAATCGAATTGCTCCAGCATCCGGTATACACTGCCCAGGTTCTGCAGCGAATTGACATACTCCCTTGGTGAATCATCCACGTCGCCGACGATGTCCATGTATTCGAGTAACGTGGCTTTTGCGCGTATGGCATCCTCACCCTGGATGTAATAGGTATTGAGATTGGCCAGCGTGGTCTTGTACATATACAATCCTTTGTAATCACCAGGATACGTTTCGCGTATGGACTGCAGTGTTTCTTCCAGCAGTCGCGTGGCTTTTTCAAACTGGCCTTTCTTATGGTACAGTGACGCGAGACTGTTTTGAATGCTGATTATCGATTCATAGAAACGGTGAATTTTATCCTTGTAATGGGCTTCGTTCGTCCACATGGCTGATGTGATCATGGCTTGCGCGGCCAGGAAATAGAATTCGCTGCTATCGTACTGCGCGGAAGGAATGTACGCGTTGCCCAGGTTTGTAAGCGCTTCAATTTTGTCAATGTGGTCGTCTTTCAGCAGTAGCTCAAGCATTTGAATGGATCTCCGGAACGATCGTTGCGCCGCCTTAAAGTCACCACTCGCCTGTTGAATGTAGGCGGTGTTCGTGAGGCTGTTCACATATTGTTCTGTAAGTTTTCCATACTCGCGTTCTGCCGCGGCCATCGCCTGCAGTGAAAAGGCCATGGCCTGCGTATACCTGCCCTGCTTGTAGTTGTCGAGGGACTGTTTGTTGAGCGTTTCCCAGACCTGTGCCCGGCCGTTGACAGCAAGGATGACCAGCAGCAGGATAAGCACGAATCGCATGATAAGTTTATTATGGGAGTCGACCGAAAGATTCTAAAATACGATGAAATCGTGAACAAAGTATAAATGCATAGGTCAGGTTTTTGTGGCGACTTTTTTCGGGTATGAAGCATTGCGCCTGAAGGATGCGGGAGAGACCCGGTTTTTTTTCTTGAACAACCTTGAAAAATAAAAGACGGAGTTAAAGCCGGTTTCGTACGCGATTTCGCTCACGCTTAGCGATGTCATGTTCAGCAGCTCCTTCGCTCTTTCAAGTTTGAGACTTAAACGATACTGATGGGGTGATTGCCCCGTTACTTCTTTAAAGAGCTTTCTGAATTTTGAATACCCGATGCCCAGCTCGCGGGTAATGTCTTCCATGCGCGCGCTTTCCGGCGACTCACGGAGGATGAATCTTGCTTTCGCGATGATGCTGTCCGCTTCATTTTCAGGATTATGCTTGCCAAGTCGTGCGGCATGCAGCAGTCCGAGAATTTGTAAAGCGATACCGGAGATGACCTGGTGATATCCCGCATTGCTGCCGCGTATTTCATCCAGCACTTTTTGAAATAGTGCTGACAATGGTTCGTGCAATCCTGTCTGCACAAAGGGCTTATCCGGCGAAAAGAATCCCTGCCGCATGAGCCTGTCAGGGTAGGTGCCTTTGAAACCTATCCAGTATTCCTCCCATCCGCATTGTGCATCCGGTTTGTAGCGGTGCCAGACGCCGGGGAAGAGGCAAAAGCAGGTGCCTGCTTCAAGCGTGGTCTGGTCCGTGAACGCAGATTCAAAGGTTCCTCTCCCTTTTGAAATATAAACAACATAGTAGCCATCCAATATCCTGCCTTTATTCCATGTGAAGGCGTGATTTGGGTGTCCCTGTTTTTGAGGATAGGTCTGCCGTGGACTAACCTTTGAGTAACCCGCCGTGGTGACGTAAAAACCCCAGGCTTTTTCCTGCGGCGTGGTAGAGAGGTAACGGTGATAATTCAGCACAAATTAAATGTAACGGATGATATCAAAAAGTGCAAATCAAATACTGTTTTGTTCAACGTTTTTATATTGTGGCGGATCTAAATTGAATCAATATGTATAAAATTTTCAAAGCATGAAGAATTCGATATCAAAAGCGCAGGTTGCGCAATACCAGAAAGATGGTTTTCTGGTCATCGATAATTTTTTGAACGCCGACGAACTGGAGCAGTGGCGAACAGCGTTGGATGCGGCATTGGCAAAACGAAAGGGAAACAAATTACCGGATCGCGCTTCCGTCTACGGCAAAGGTGACGACGCGGATAAAACATACTACGACAACGTATTCGATCAGTTGATCAACCTTTGGCAGGACAATCCCCTGATGCGCGATATCATGCTGGATGAAAGACTGGGAAAAATGGCGACTGCGTTGTCGGGCGCCGAAGGGATCCATGTCTGGCACGACCAGGCGTTGATCAAGAAGCCCTGGGCAAATCCTACCGCCTGGCATCTTGATACACCATACTGGTCGTTCAGCGACAGGCGTGCATTGTCGATCTGGGTAGCGCTCGATGATGCTACCCTGGAGAACGGTTGCCTGTTTTTCATACCCGGCTCGCATCAGCATACTACATTCGAAAATCCGGGAATTGGAAAGAACATGGGCGCGATATTCGACTACTATCCGCAGTTTAAAACAACACGACCGATAGCCGCAACAATGAAAGCCGGTAGCTGCTCCTTTCACAAC
>DASPJC010000281.1:0-7704 GCA_035628815.1 Ohtaekwangia sp.
TGCTATATTTGAAACGTAGGTGTTGAAGCGAAATCTTGCGCTGGGGGGTGCTGGCAAACGTTAGATGTTAGATATTGGATGGTACAAATAATCTTGAAATTACAGCGTGCTATATTTGAAACGCAGGTGTTGAAGCGCAAAATCTTGCGCTGGGGGGATGCTGGCAAACGTTAGATGTCAGATATTGGATGGTACAAATAATCTTGAAATTACAGCGTGCTATATTTGAAACGTAGGTGTTGAAGCGCAAAATCTTGCGCTGGGAGGATGCGGGACGCTGGAAATACGAACCATAAATTCCAAGGTTGCCTGCGCGGTTATAAAATCCAGAATCTAGCATCCAGAATCTATCCGCTGGCATTAAAATTTTTGCTACCATCCTATAGCGGTCATCCGTCTCACGAAACAAACAACCGGGGTTTTTCAAGCTGATCACCGGCAGTTCTGCATTTCACTTTCACCATACTTTCACGCGCAATGGAGGGTAAGAAATATTCTTTTACAGTGCTCAAAGACATAGGAAAACTATCCTCCGATGGTATTTTGATCTACGACCTGAAAAGCGATGCGGTAGCGTATTGCAATAAGACGCTGGCGGTAATTCTTGGCATGTCCCGAAAAAAAATACTTGAAAGCAGTTATGACGTTCTGCGTTCGCGACTTAAAGACGATGATGAATTTCTTCAGAACACACTTGGCGCCCTGAAGGCCAGGTGCAAAATCACCAACGTAGAATTGAGGGTGAAGGCAAAAAAAGAAAAATACATCGCTGTCGATGCCTACTGGTTGAAAAAAGCGGGCGTCATCGTCAGCCTGATCAAAGATGTTACCAACGCAAAGGAACATACCAATTACCTTTCCGAATTCGGCGCAAGAAAAGATACCATACTCGATATGGTGGCTCACAATCTCAGTGGTCCGCTCAACATGACGACCAACCTCCTGAACATTGTCGATCAGCAAACGCATGGAATGCATTTCAAGAGAATCGAAAACCATACGAGACTGATACGGGAGAATACGCAACAGTGCATTGAAGTTATCAACTCGTTTCTACGCGAAGAACACCTGGCCTCCAAAGATACTTTCGTGGAAACGAACCGGTACGACGCAATCGCCAAGATCAGGATAATTATAGAACACTTTAAGGAATTCACGCATGACAAAGCGTTAAAACTGGTCTCAGAAGCGAATGACCTATTTGTCAGCGGCGACGATGTGAAGTTCTTCCAGATCGTCCATAACCTGATATCCAACGCGGTAAAGTTCACACCGTCAAAAGGAACCATCACTGTAACAGTCACGGAACGGGAAAGCGCCTTCAGCGTTTCGGTGAACGACACAGGTATCGGGATACCCGAACACCTCCAACCCTATATCTTCAAAAAAAGTACGCCGGCAGCCCGGGACGGCCTCAGGGGCGAAAAGTCCATCGGGATGGGCCTGTACGTCGTTAAAAAGCTGGTCGAACTGATGAAAGGCCGGTTGCTGTTCCAAAGCACCGAAAACAAAGGTTCGACATTCACCTTCGAGCTGCCTAAAAATTAACACTATACCCGCCCGTTCGCAGATTATCTTTGGTCCTCCAAAAAAAACATTGGCGAAACAAACATTTTTTGCCGGCATGGCGTTGTGGTACTGGTAATGGTCGTTACCGGCAGCACGTCAGATTCATAAGTTACTTGAACAGCAGCGCGTTGTTTTTGTCGCACTTAAAGAAAGGAGGTACCATGTCTAGTCCCAAGCTCATTTTATCGAAGAACGTAACACTGACAATTTTCACAGGTGTGATGAATTGAGGAGTTGGTTTACCTCGTGAAATTTTAGTTTACGGATAAAATTTGAATGAGGATTTTTAAGATATCCGGCCAGTAACCTGCTGCGCCGGATATTTTTTTGGATACCACATAACATAAGTCAGCAACAGCTTTTCAGCTTTAGCGGCCGGGCTACACCGACCTGTTCACTGAATTTTGATAACATCCACAGGATTCATCCGGCCGGCCTTCCATGCCGAGTAACCGCCCGAAATTAGGACAAGCAGGAACGAAATGCACATTACAACAAAAAAAAGCAGCAAGCTCACTTCGGTACGGTAAGCAAAATTCTCAAGCCAAGCCCGCATAATCCAGTAGGCCACGGGCAGCGCGATGACATTGGCCAACGCTCCGATGCTTAGAAAAAAATTCGCGTGTAAGGAAGCAATTTGCATGGTCGTCGCGCCCAAGACCCTGCGGATCCCGAATTCACGCATTCGTTTTACCGACATATACAAAGACAAGGAAAAGATTCCAAGTGCGGAGATCAGAACAATAACCACTGTACCGATCTGCAACGCGGAAAATGCATTATCCTCACTTTTATATTGGTTCTTATGAAGATCCTCCAATAGCCGTGCATCTGCTAAAAATCCCGGCATCAGCCGCTCGTAAGCCGAGATTACAACAGGAAGTATTTTTGCCACATCACCCCGCACTTTTACGTTCAGCGAATTGCCAGGCCAGTTGTCATACTGCAGTCTCAATATCACGGGCTCGATCTTCCGATGCAAGGACAGGGTATTAAAATCCTTTACAACGCCGACCACAGTGCCTTCCTGTACCTCAGTTGATTCGCCGTCATAACCAAGTTTCATGGCTTTCCCTACAGGATCTGACCACCCGAATTGCCGGGCTGCAGTTTCGTTGATAATAAATGCTTGCCGCGCATCGGTCGCGTTCGAAAGCTGGAAGTTTCGACCTGCGATGACCTTCATCCCCATCGTTTCGAAATAGTCGTGGTCGACAAACATTTCATTTAGCAGCATCGGCTCCATCTTGCCGTTCTGTTCTACCTGATACCACCCTTTAAAGTATGTTGAAATTGGCATGAGGTAGTAGGAATACGAAACTGATTCGACGCCCGCGAGACGTTTAATTTCATTTTTAAGGATGGCCGCCCTTTCACCGGGATATTCGTCCGGCATTACGAGTGAAACCACGTGTGACCGGTCGTAGCCAACATCCGTATCCCACACGAAGTTGATCTGTTTCCATATGATCACTGTTGCACAGATGCACAGAATAGAAATTGCATACTGAATCAACAACAACGCCTTACCAACGCTCATGCTACTGCCATATCCAGCATTGGCCTTCAGTTCGACGGCGGGGCTTTGCGATGTCAAACGGTACCATGGGTAAACTGACGAAATCACGACCAGCAAAGCGAGCAGAAGGAACGTAATTGTAACTACGTTATGATGCCATAGCATTTCAAAACGCAGGTTCGGATCCAGCTTTTCCGTCACTACCGGAAAAAATTGATACAACACCGCAAGGGCGATCAGCAAGCCAATCCCGGTTATGATCACGGCCTCCAAAGCGACTTGAAATCCGATTTGCAATTTACGCGCTCCCAGAACTTTTCTTACACCCATTTCGCGCGTACGTGTGTCGAAATCTGCTATCGATAGATTGACGTAATTGATTGAAGCTATAATCAGTATCAGTACGCCCAGCAGTGAAAAAATATAAACGTATAATGCTACACCCTTCTTACCGAACTCCATTTTGAGGGGCTTGTCAAGATAGATATCCGCTACTGTCTGCGGATAAAGACTAAAGCGCTTTTCACTGCCATCCGCTGCTTTAACTAAATTTTTTTTCAGTATGGGAAGTGCTTTGTCAGTCAGCTCATGGGGGTTGGTACCGGGCGCAAGACGCACGTAAAGATTGAGCGAGCCGTCCCAGGTGATCTCCCACGAATCGAGATCGGATTTCATCAGCGCGCCAAACGTATGAATGGCTGTAATGTGAAGATGGGCGTTGACAGGAAAGTCTTTAATGACAGCGGAAACCCGCAGTGTTTTTTCACCATGGTCTGGTGATGTAATGACTTTTCCCATAGGATCCTCTTTGCCGAATATCTGTTTCGCAAGAGTTTCGGTCAGTACAATGGAGCCCGGCGTTTGCAGCGCGCGCTTATCGCCGCGGATAAATGTGAACGACAGCACGTCGAACAAAGTACTGTCAGCTTCTGCGACTCCATTGAAGCGAAACAATTTGTCCTGATACCGTACCATGACGCGGCTGGGAATACTCATCCTCGTGTAAGCCTTGATCTCAGGAAAAGCTTCCTTCAACGCCGGCCCAATAGCAGGCGGCACCATGGCGTAAGGAACGATTTGTCCGTCTTCTTCCCGATTCGAATTAATACGGTAGACGTTTTCGTGATCTTGGTGAAACCTGTCGAACGACAGCTGATAGGAGACATACACGACGATAACAAGCAAACTGATAATCGCAAGGGCAAGGCCGCCCAGTTTGAAAATAAAATTAATCTTGTTGCGTCCTATGTAACGATAGGTTGTTTTAATATAGTGCTGAAACATCCTGATCTAAACATTAAACTAATAGTGAACACCATTCCTCTTTAAAGTTATGGAAATGATTGAGAAGATTGCTGATTATCCCCGATATCGATCGAACTGCATTTTGCCGTGGCCGAAAATGCAAGTTTCAAACCACTCCCAAGGTAGACGAAAACACAGTAAGATTGCCTGTCAGCAAAAAGATTGTGATCTTGTCACAGTAACACCATGGAAAAAGTAAACGGTATCAGGACTTTCAATCCCACAAACCGGAAAGCATGGCGAAAATGGCTGGCCTCGCACTACACATCATCAGAGGCTGTCGCCGTGGTCATCTATGGCAAAAACAGTAAGACGCCCAACCTTACGTATGGTGATGCCGTTGAAGAAGCCCTTTGTTATGGTTGGATCGATAATAAAGCCATGAAGCGTGATGGTGAAAGTATGTATTTACAGTTTGTTCCCCGCCGGGAAAAAAGCAACTGGAGCAAGCTTAACCGGGACAGGGCCGAGAAACTGATCGCACAGGGCCTCATGAGAAAAGCCGGCCAGCGTTTTATTGACCTGGCCAAATCATCCGGCCAGTGGGATGCCGCCCTTGAAACCGATATCATCCCCGCCGACCTTCAGAAGGCCTTTAACAAAAAGAAAAAAGCCTATCAGCATTTCCAGGCGTTTCCGCCGTCGTCCCGGCGAATGATCCTGCAATGGATCCGGAATGCAAAACGTCCCGAAACCCGCGCCGTGCGAATTGAAAAAACCGTCGCTCTGGCCGCGGAGAATATCAAATCACGGCCCTGAGTTAATGGCAGTTCCCCGATAAGGTGTTTCGCCCTGATCGTCTTCAATACCATGCAACGGTCAGGCTATTATTCCCCTATTTCACCTAATTGTTACTGTTTTTGTTTTCTCTCTCCCATATAGGGTAGGAAAATACATGCATTCCGCCACCGCGGGGTTCAGGGTATACCTGCCCGAATACCGGGGAAGGAGTTCAATCGACCACGTATACGTGCCCTTCTTCAGGTACTTGCAATAAATGTTGGTCTTGTGATTGTAATACTCCCGGTGTACCTCTCCATTCTGCCGCGATTGCGCTTTGGACTCGTAGGAACAACCTGCCGGAACCGGGACCTCTATCATCACATACTCTGCATCGTTTTTCACCGTGACCTGAACACTTAACGTGACAGGCTTACCTGCCGTCAGCAACGTATCACGCCCGAGCGTGGTGCGGACTTCGAAACCGCCACCCGACGGGACTGGTGAACTATTCCAAAATTCACGGTATGCTGTAAAATATACCGGTGCATTTCCCGTCTTGGTGACCGTAAAACTTCCCGTGCCCGTGGTCATCTCCAGCGGAAAAGTTGTAACCGTCTTGTTCACCGAACCCGTCAAATGCAATACCGGCTTTTGCTGCAAGGGCTTGTCGTGCATCATCCCCGCCAGCACGGCGTCCAGGATTAGTGAAGATTCATATGTATTACGCCAATGATCCTTTCGCTGTTCAAGAAAGTAATTCCGGATTTTATTCAGATCGCCCCGCCCAACTTTATCACGCATGGCGATCTCATGCACGATCAGGGTATTCAACACAGCATTGTCGTTTACATCGTCCTTCAATTCGCCCCAGTAGTAATTTCCCTTGATCGTTCTGGAGCGCAAGCCATTCAACCATTTCCAGTCAGGTCTGGCACCCATGCGCTGCAGCAGTTTTCCGGCTAATAATTTTTCATTTAAACTTGACCTCACGGACGTTCTGATACTGTCCGCAAACTCTTTTACTTTCAGCGTCTGACCTTGGTCCGCGAGGTAATTCATAACCGTCAGCTTCACTGGGGTGGGTAAAGACGACAGATTTTCAGTGAGGTAGTTAATAACAGCTTCCTGGTCAACCGCAGCGCCATAGCCTTCCTGCCCGGCCTTCAGCAGCGCCTGTACCACATGCAGGGTAATCCATACCTCACCGTCTCCGTTTTTCCACCAGCCCCAGCTGCCGTCGTTGTTTTGACCGGAGACCAGCTTCCGTACGATTTTTTGTATCTCCCTGTCGCCGGTGAAGCGCTGCTGCCTAAACCGTGTGACGCTTTTTTCGAGCAAAAGCGCCCTGAGCTTTGAGGCCATCTGCTCATTACATTCATAAGGGTAATTTTTCAGGTAGCGGATCTCATCCATAAGAACATCGATTACATCGGCCTGGGCGTATAGCTTTACCGTTTCACCGGGATTACTAAAATGTATCGAAAACGTTGTGTCGCTGTCGAGTATAAAAAATTTTCCCGTCGCTTCCACCGCGCCTTTCTTCAACACCGGAATCTTACGGAGCTCGCCATCTTTATAGCTATTATATTCCACGGTATATTCCACTGTCATGGAATCCAGGCCGGAGGCCACCAGCTGAATACTGTCAATGCTGGATTCCTGCACTTCAACAACCTGATGTTTCGCTTCCTGGTCCTTAACTTTTATGGTGCGGGTGAGCCTGATCGGTTCCCGGTTGTAATTAGTGATTTTACCCAGTACAAAGGCTTCATCACCCTGGATCAGGAAATTTGGCTGGGCAAGTTGCGCCAGCAAAGGTTTGTACGACTGGATCCCGGAAGAGGCCTGCCCCGTTCGCCGCTTCGATCCCATGCCCAGCACGTAAGTATTCCATCCTGTAATGTCATCGGGAAATGTTGCGTGGAAGACCGACTTTCCATTCTCGTCGGTTTTTAATGTGGGCTGCCAGAATGCGTAGTCCCGGTAATTCTTTCGCAATGCGTTTCCAGGTACGGTCTCGGGTATGGGCACCGCCATCACGGCTTTACTGATTTCCTCAAGATACGCTTTCGTTGCGCCCGCTTTGGTTGAAAGTAATACTACCCCATTCGACGCCCGCGAACCATACAACGCTGTGGCATCCGAACCGCTGATAACTTCCATCGCCGTGATCTGACTTTTATCGACGTCGCTCATTTTTACAATGCGTCCATCCAGGATCACCAGCGGTTCCTGGTTTCCATGTATACTTGCAAGACCGCGTATGCGCATCGAAACAGAATCGGCGAATCCTGCCCGTGAGCCCCTGATCGATACGCCCGCGGCGCGACCCTGAAGTGCTACCGCCGAAGACAGATATCGCCTGCTCTGCGCTCCGTATCCTACTACCACCACTTCCTGCAACTCGCTAACATCAGCGACAAGTTGTTCGTCGATCGTACCTTGCGCTTGTATCGGTCGTTCTGTCGTCATATAACCGATAAAGGAAAAGATCAGGGTGCCGTCCGGTGGACATTTCACTGTATAATATCCTGCAGCATCCGTTGCCGTGCCGACTGCCGTGCCCTTCACCACCACGTTGACGCCCG
>DASPJC010000282.1:0-4929 GCA_035628815.1 Ohtaekwangia sp.
CCATTACACCTCTCTCGGAAGAATCCATTGTGCTGGGCGGAGAATCGGTCGCTTTTCCCGACTTTACACAAGGCAAATGGATGCACCGGAAGAATAATTTTGCCCGTGATGATTCCTACTAAAAAGTACCTCACCGTCGCAGTCATTTTGTTATTTGCATTGCCCCTTTGTGCACAACATGAATTCGGATTGCGTTTGGCAAAAGCTGCGATCGGGCTTACGGCCCGGAAAGTGATCTACGACCCTTCTTATTTCGCGATTCCGTATCCCAACGGCGACGTCCCGCCAGACCGTGGGGTCTGCACCGATGTCATCATCCGCGCTTATCGCGAACTTGGTATAGACCTGCAGCAGGCAGTTCATGAAGACATGAAGAATAATTTTTCCGCCTATCCGAAAAACTGGGGTCTCCGGGCGACCGACAAAAATATCGACCACCGGCGGGTGCCGAACCTGATGATGTTTTTCCAGCGTCATGGGGAAACCTTAAAGAAGTCAGCCGCTCCAGACGATTATGCAGCTGGAGATATTGTTACGTGGGACCTTGGTAATGGCATTACGCATATCGGTATCGTGATTGACCGGACCTTTGAAGATCATCAGCGCAAGCTGATCGTTCATAACATCGGTCGTGGCCAGGAGATCGCCGATTGCCTGTTCAGCTTTACCATTACCGGTCACTACCGATATAAACCTTAGCGTCACTCCAACTTTCATCCGTGGCGTTGGGTCTAAAGATCCAAACCACAAAATGATGAAAGCACAGCCTTATCTTTTTATACTTCCCGTTATCATCATCAACCCCTCCCACGGAGGCCATAACAATCCGTCCCTGGCATCATGGGAACAAATTGACCGGTTGGTTTTTGGCCGGTATACGGCCGGCATGACGGAAGACGATTCCGTGGAAATCTTCGCGCTCACCAATCAGGCACTCTACGAAAACCTCCTGAACAATGATTCGTTGCCGGCCGGCAATGCAGATAAACAGTTCGTGCCGCTCGGCCAGGAAAAGTTTGAGCTCGTCAAAGAACTGATGCAACAGGTGCCGTCTGAGCTGCTGAAGGAAAAGGAGGTTTTTATCGGTTCTCCCGATAGTACGGACGGGGGTGGCATTTATATCGAGGTTCACGACACCGAAGAAAAGCGCTTTTGGCTGATCGATAACAATACGGCCCACATTCCGCAATACCTGCGCAGTTTTGTAGCAACCGTGAATGCTAAAATCAATATGCTTCGCTGACGCATTCAATTAAAATTTTTACACCCGAATTCTTCTATCTTTGCCCTCCGTTTCCGGGAGATGTATGAAGATTAAGGATTTGACGTTTGACCAGTTTATCAGCCAGTCGGATATACAGCAGAAAGTCCGGTTCCTGGCCGATCAGATTAACGCAGACTATGTCGACAAGACGCCGGTGATGCTTCCGGTCCTTAACGGATCGTTTATGTTCGCGGCCGACCTGATCAGGCAGGTAGACATACCTTGCCGTGTTTCTTTTGTAAAAGTGTCTTCGTATTCAGGTACCGCAAGCACCGGCCAGCTGAAATCACTGATTGGCCTGGAGGAAAGTTTGTTCAATCAGCACATTTTAATTATTGAGGATATCATCGATTCGGGCCTTACCCTGGAACGGATTGTCACGGAACTTAAAGCGCTCGGCACAAAATCCGTCGAGGTCGCTGCATTGCTGCGGAAACAACCCGCCCGCGAAAAAGGGATATTCATCAAGTACACCGGCTTTGAAATTGCGGAAGAATTCGTCGTAGGGTATGGACTCGATTATGACGGATTGGGCCGAAATCTAAAGGATATCTATAGCACAAAGGCTTAAAAATCATTTCCAGCTGCACGGATTAGCATTCCCATGATTATCTTCGTCGTCTTTAACTTTAAATTCCAACGTATCACCAAATCTGCTCATTGACATGATCAATATCATTCTCTTCGGTCCCCCCGGCGCCGGAAAGGGCACACAAAGTGCCAAACTCATTGAAAAATATTCTCTGACGCACATATCCACCGGCGATCTTTTCCGGAAACATCTGAAGGAAGGCACGCCCCTGGGAAAGCTTGCGCAGGATTATATGACAAAAGGGAATCTTGTGCCGGACCAGGTGGTTATTGACATGGTTGATGACAAAATCAAAAGTGGCGGTAATATCTCCGGGATCATTTTCGATGGATTTCCGCGAACCATACCACAAGCCGAGGCGTTGGATAAACTCCTGGAATCTAAAAACACGCCGATCACCGTTTTGATTGAGCTCGTTGTTCCTGAAGATGAATTAAGGAAACGTCTCGCAGAACGGGCGACAAAAGAAAATCGGCCCGACGACGCGAAGCCAGCGGTAATCGAAAACAGGATCACGGTATACAAGGCCGAAACCATGGTGGTAGCAGCTTACTATCAGAAAAACAACAAGTACGCATCCGTTATTGGCGTTGGACAAATAGAAGACATTTTCAAAAACATCTGTCACGAGATTGATAAAAGCTTGCTGACATAACCGACCACATTTTGGCTTCGCCTAATTTTATTGACTACGTAAAGTTTTGCTCACGCTCCGGACACGGCGGCGCGGGATGCCTGCATTTTCACAGGGAAAAATTTATCCAGCACGGTGGGCCCGACGGTGGTAACGGTGGGCGTGGAGGCCATGTGATCCTGAGGGGTAATTCACAACTCTGGACACTGCTGCATTTAAAATATCGCAAGCACATTATTGCAACAAGCGGAAATCCCGGCGAAGAACAGGACCGGACGGGCGCAGATGGCAAAGATGAGATTATTGACGTTCCGCTCGGGACGGTCGCGCGCCAGGCCGAAACAGGAGAACTGATCTGCGAAATAACCGAACACGGCCAGGAAATAATTCTGACGCCCGGCGGACGCGGCGGAAAGGGAAATGCATATTTTGCCACCTCCACGCGACAGGCACCGCAGTTCGCGCAACCTGGAGAACCGGGCACCGAAGAATGGATCATTCTCGAACTGAAATTGCTGGCCGACGTCGGATTGGTCGGCTTTCCAAACGCCGGAAAATCCACGTTGCTGTCTGTTGTATCCGCTGCCAAACCAAAAATTGCGGATTACGCCTTTACCACATTAACGCCAAACCTCGGGGTCGTCAAGTACCGCGATGATCTTTCGTTCGTTATGGCCGATATTCCAGGTATTATTGAGGGCGCAGCAGAAGGAAAGGGTCTCGGCATTCGGTTTCTCCGGCACATCGAACGCAACTCACTGCTGCTGTTCATGGTGCCCGCCGATGCAAAGGACATCCAAAAAGAGTACGATATCCTGCTTAATGAACTGAAAAAGTATAACCCGGAACTGCTGGATAAAAAAAGGCTGCTGGCAATTTCAAAATCCGACATGCTGGATGAAGAACTGAAAACCGAAATGCAGCGGGAACTTCCAAATGATGTACCCACAGTGTTTATATCTTCCATCACTACTGAAGGACTTATGGCGTTGAAGGACATGATTTGGAAACACCTCCATCAATAGTCTTTCAGCCGTTTTGATACGCACCTGGCCGGTGCGTTACCGATTTTCAAAAATGTCAAGATGGCATTAAAGTACCTTTGGCAAAATTGTTGACCTTTGGGGTTATTCAAATTAAAAGGCGGAACTAATGGAAAATAACAAGGCAGAAAAGGAATCCAAGCCCTTAGACGAGCAGGCGAACGAAAGTGTTGTGGACAATTTGCCAGCAAACCCGGCAGATTCTGAAACAAAGGAGAATGAGCAAGAATCAGTAGCAACGGATGTTCTGAAGGATGAACTCGCGGCCCAGAAGGATAAATATCTTCGCCTTTATTCGGAGTTTGAAAATTTCCGGCGGAGAACCTCAAAAGAAAAGCTGGACATGATCCAGTCTGCCAACGAACAACTCCTGAAAACACTTTTGCCGGTAGTCGACGATTTTGAAAGAGCCGAAAAAGCGGTGGAAGACAAGAACTCAAAAAATGTTGAAGGGTTTTTATTGATCTACAATAAGTTCAAAAAAATCCTTGATCAATACAGTGTGAAGGTTATGGAAATCAAAACCGGCGACGGCTTTGACGCGGACTTTCATGAAGCGATCACGCAGATCCCTGCGCCTGAAGAGAAACTCAAGGGAAAGATTGTAGACGTTGTCGAGAAAGGCTATCTGCTGAACGATAAGGTTATCCGGTTTGCAAAAGTTGTAGTTGGGGGTTAGGACGTCACCGGACATAATAAAAAAACGGAACCATGTCGAAAAAGAGAGATTATTACGAAATATTGGGTGTTGGCAAAACGGCTACCCCTGAAGAAATAAAAAAAGCGTATCGCAAGGTGGCGATCCAGTTTCACCCCGACAAAAATCAGGGTGACAAGGAAGCTGAGGAAAAATTCAAGGAAGCCGCTGAAGCGTACGAAGTACTGAGCAACGCTGACAAGCGGGCGAAGTATGATCGTTTCGGACATGGTTCGTTCGGCGGCAGCGGCGGAGGTTTCAGCGGCCACACCATGAACATGGATGACATCTTCAGCCAGTTCGGTGACATTTTTGGCGGTGGCAGCAGTCCGTTTGACAGTTTCTTCGGCGGAGGAGGCGGGCAGGGTGGCCGGCGGCAAAGGAAAGGATCAAACCTTCGCATTAAACTAAAACTCTCGCTCGATGAGATCGCCAATGGTGTTGAAAAAAAGATCAAGGTAAACCGGCTCGTCAAAGCGGAAGGTGTGACCTTTAAAACCTGCCCTGTGTGCAACGGGTCCGGTCAGATCAGAAAAGTCGTCAATACCATGCTGGGCCAAATGGTGTCGGCTACAACATGTTCCCAATGCGACGGTTCAGGCCAGATCCTGGACAAGCGGCCCTCCGGCGTGGATAATTCCGGGCTGGTATCAAAAGAGGAAATCCTGTCGGTAAAAATCCCCGCTGGCGTCGCGGACG
>DASPJC010000283.1:0-2516 GCA_035628815.1 Ohtaekwangia sp.
ATAACGATCTGCCTTATAAATTTGAAGCCGGCACGCCCAACATTGCCGACGTCATCGCCTTCAAATACGCCATGGACTTTATTACCGGAACCGGCAGGGAAAACATGGCGGCCCATGAACACGCGCTGCTGCAATATGCAACGGAACGGGTCTCTCAACTGAAAGCCGTGAAGCTTGTCGGAACGGCTAAAAGCAAAGTAAGTGTGCTGGCCTTTACCGTTCCGGGGATCCATCATTTCGATATCGGCCAAATGCTCGATACGCGCGGCATTGCAGTGCGAACAGGCCACCATTGCACGCAGCCGCTCATGGAGCAGTATTGCATCGAAGGAACCGTTCGCGCCTCCTTTGCTGTTTACAATACAAAAGCCGAGATCGACCAACTTGTCGATGGGCTCGAACGCATCATTAACTTTATGAAAGCATGACCATCCGCGAGGTCCAGGATGAAATAGCCGGTGAATTTTCCCTCCTTGACGGTGATATGGAAATGACTGTCTTTTACATCATGGAACTGGGTCAGCGGTTACCCGCGATGGCGGAGGACGAAAAGACCGAAGAGAATGTCGTGAAGGGTTGCCAGTCGAAAGTATGGCTCACCGCCAAAATGGACCAGGAAAGGATCTTTTTCATGGCCGACAGCAATACGGCTATCACCAAGGGGCTGGTTAGCCTGCTGATCCGCATATTCAACGGCCAGACACCCGAGGATGTCTTACATGCCGACCTCGACTTCATGAAAAAGATCGGCATGGAACGTTTTATCGGCACGCAGCGGTCCAATGGATTCGCCGCGATGATCAAACAGATGAAGATGTATGCCCTTGCTTTTAAAGCCAAAACGGAAGTAAAGTGATGAATGAGGAAACCGAGAACATCAGCCAGGAAGTGTCGAAACCCGCAGAACCAAATCTGCGGGACAAGGTCGTAGAAGCGTTGAAAAGCGTTTATGACCCCGAAATTCCTGTCGACATCTACGAACTGGGCCTGATCTATGAGATCAGCGTTTTCCCGGTCAATAATGTATACGTACTGATGACCCTTACTTCGCCTTCCTGCCCATCGGCAGAAGCAATTCCCAGTGAAGTCGAGCAGAAGCTGAAAGCCATTGAGGGTGTACAGGACGTTAAAGTAGAACTTACCTTCGACCCGCCTTACGCACAGGATATGATGAGCGAAGCGGCGAAGCTGGAACTTGGATTCATGTAAACTGTTATATACCTGACTTAATCATAAAAACATATGTACCCCGAACAACTAGTTGCCCCGATGCGCACCGACCTGACAAGCGCCGGCTTTACCGAATTGAAAACCCCTTCTGACGTTGAAACATACCTTCAGAACAAAGGGACAACCTTGCTGGTGATCAACTCGGTGTGTGGATGCGCGGCTGGCGCCGCCCGTCCCGGTGTAAAGTGGGCACTCCAGAACAGCGGCAAGAAGCCGGACCACCTGGCAACCGTATTTGCCGGTGTTGACAAAGATGCGGTGACCAAAGCGCGCGAATTCACGTTGCCTTACCCGCCTTCCTCCCCTTCCATTGCGTTGTTCAAGGATGGTGAACTGGTTCACTTTGTTGAACGTCACCACATCGAAGGCCGAAATGCCCAGATGATCGGCGCCCATCTGGTAGAGGTATTCGACGAATATTGCTGATAGCCTGATTATCGCTATCCTGCTGATGTATTGGCGTCTCACCGGCGCCAATACGTCAACACATCAACACATCACGACATCTACCCCCGTTCGAGCAGTAGCCGGGCCTCTTCCAGGTCCAGCTCATATTCGATCTTCCGCCGAAGCTCGTCGCTGATCATTCCATCGTTCCGAAGCCTGATAACGTCTGCCCGCTCCTTTTCAAGAAGCTCTTGCTGGATCATGTGAAAGGCATTGATCTGTTCCTCATCCAGGCTTCCCCCATGTACTTTCCGGATCCGCTGCATCCTGATCTCGTACTTGGTCTTGATGCGGTTCAACACTTCATCACTCACCGCCAGGGCGTAATGCTCCTCGATGTGTTCGATGATCCCTGCGGCCAGGCGAAGGCGGGCCTCCTGTTCCTGTTCATGCTCGCTGCCATCGGGTTTAACACCGAGCAACGTGATGAGGGGGCCAAGCGTCAAACCCTGTAGCACGAGGGTCGAGAAGATAACGGCGAAAGTGAGAAAGATGATAAGGTTCCGGTTCGGGAAAGGCTCTCCGCCGGCGATCGTGAGGGGTAACGCCAGGGCTGCAGCCAGCGATACAACGCCACGCATACCGGACCATGCAACGACAGACACCAGGCGGATATTCGGACGCGGTTCTGTCCGTCTGATCTTCCTGCTCACCCAGCGCGGCAGGTATGTACCGGGATAGACCCAGACAATGCGGCCAATAATGACAGCAAGACTGACAATCCCTGCATACATCACCAGGGCACCCGGAGAATGGCCACGGATGTTCCCAAGCACATCGTCCAGCTGGAGTCCGATCAGGATAAAAATAATGCCGTTCAGCAGGAAGATCACGGTGTT
>DASPJC010000284.1:0-2942 GCA_035628815.1 Ohtaekwangia sp.
GAAACTGAAGAAATCGTCGTACACAACTTTCTGGACCGGTACATTGAACCTGTTCACCGAACTCATTGCCCTTGAGAAAGGCGATGAGCAGGCTTACAAAAAAGCTTTCGACATCGGGTTGGACTGGATGAAGACCTATCCTGCCAAAACCAACAAGTGGGGGCCGTTCTTTGAAGATATACCGCGGTGGTCGGATACGCAGATCAACGGTGTGACGTACGCGATGTTTCTCATGGAAAATCCTGAACTCGATCCGAACTGGAAAGAAACGGTGAATCACATCTTCCAATGGGTGCATGACGAACTCGACAATAAGGAGTATCTGAAATACGGTGTAGTACCCACCGATGAGCAGACCGCTTACCGGCAGCCTGGCAACAGCCATTCGGCCCGTCAGGCTTCCATGGAGCTGATGTACTGGGAGAAAACAGGAGATACAACGTATGTCCGGAATGCTGTGCGACAGTTGAATTGGGCTACCTACATGGTCGATCACGACGGAAAAAATTTTTACCCCACGAACGCCATCTGGATGACGGATGGTTATGGCGATTACGTCCGGCATTTCCTCCGCGCGATGGCAGCCGCACCCGAACTTGCACCGGATAATGAGGACCATATGCTGCGGACTTCTTCCATTGTAAAGCGGATAACGTACAGGCCAGACGGCATTTCATACGAGACTTTTGACCATGCTTCTCAGGATATTTTCCGACTTACCGGCAAACCAAAGGAAGTAAAAGTTAATGGTGTGGTGTTGACAGAAGTTAAAGACCAGGCCGCAGAAGGATGGATGTGGGAATCGCTTAAGACAGGCGGTGTGCTGCGGATAAGACAGATTCAGGGAAATCAGGTGGAAATAATTAAGTAGCTGAGGCACGCACGGGATAGCGTCAGATGACCTTTAGATAAAAGTCGCCGGGAAGCGCATCGCAATGAATGCATTCAACATACAACTAATCCTTTGTCTCCGGTTTTAATAAAAAGATGGGATGTTCATTAAAGACATAGAACAAATTTTTCCGGTATTAATTTAAGGTCCATGAGCAACAAAAGACGATTTGAAAACAAGCATGTCATGATCACGGGTGCCGCCCGCGGTATTGGCTATGCGATAGCCAGGCATTTTGGGAGTGAAGGCGCTATTTTATCCTTGATTGACAATCACCGTGAAAACCTGGTTGACGCTTCACGACAGTTTAAATCTGACGGCTTTGAGGTCTACGAATACGTGATCGATATTTCAGATCGCAAGCAGGTCGATGAAGCGGTAAGGAAGGCAGATGAGATACATCCGATCGACATACTCATCAATAATGCGGGCATAGCGCGTGAAACACCATTTATACTGATCGAAGAGGAAGAATGGAAAAGGATCCTGGACATTAACCTCACCGGTATGTTTTATATGAGCCAATCGGTGTGTCGTCTGATGATCGGACGTAACAAAGGAGTATTGGTCAACATGAGCAGTAAGAACGGACTCGACGGAGAATTCGGCTATGCCCACTACAACGCTTCGAAAGCTGGTGTGATCATGCTCACGAAGACGATGGCCATTGAACTGGCCCAATTCGGTATCCGGGTCAACGCGGTATGTCCGGGTTATATCGAAACTCCCATGTCAAAAGAAATTGACCCGCCGGCATTTACAGCCGCTTTTGCGAAGCGTTACATTCCGCTCAATCGCCCGGGTACGCCGGAGGAAATCGCACCGGTTTTTTTATTTCTGGCGAGCGATGAGAGCAGCTTTATAACGGGACAAATCATCGTGGCCGATGGTGGCCAGCTGGCAGGACAGAAGGCCGGCGATGACTTGCTGGCGAAAATTCAACAGACAAAGATATGATGTGATACAGCGCAACCGGTGAAATATCGGCGCTGCAACCTGTTTTACGCTTGCCGTATATTAATGAACGCTATCAAAATAGATGCTTATTTGCAGGTGACGGCGTATGGCGAAGGCCGTTCAATCATTGTTAAAAACGCGACTGATGTCATAGCTTTTACTTTTTGCGTTCAAAAGAAACGATGTTGGTTTAGCGTTCTGTAGTGGATGCAAGTTGGCAACATTGGTTTGTGCGTCATGGTTAACTCGCCCGAGTGTCAGCTTTACGGTTTCTTTGATGTTCATGGAGATTCGAATTTGGCAGACGTGCATTTTTATCAATTTGTTTACATTTAAGAAGTATGAAAACTGAATCGCTGGCACATAAGGCTTACACCGAACTGCGGAAGAAAATCCTAAGCGCCCAGATACCGCCGGAAACCCGTTTAAAGGAGGATTATTGGGCAAAAAAGCTGGGTGTCAGCCGAATGGCCGTCCGGGAAACCCTTACCCGGTTGCTGGGAGAGCAGCTCGTATTTCTGGGTGCTAAGGGAGGCTATTTTGTAAATTCGTTCAACCACCAGGACATGGCGCAGATCCGTGAATTGCGGGAAATTCTGGAGATCGGGGCGTTGCGCCTGGCACATGAGAAGATCACCAGAGAACAGCTGGGACGGCTGGAAAAGATCTGCAAGGATTTCACGGCGATGGTGGAACAAGGATATTTCGCCGGTGCCTGCGAAGCGGATCTGAAATTCCACGAGACATTAATGGAATGCTCAGGGAATGAAAAGCTCTTTCAATTGTATGTCAACAGTCATATACCTCTCTTTCATAAACAACTCACCAAGAACAGCAACTCCGAGGATGACTATGAGCTGACAGACAAGGAGCACCGGTCGATCGTCAAAGCGCTGAAAGAAAAGGATCTGGCCCTTGCCGAAAAAATTATGCGGATGCATTTTGCCAGGGGCGCGAAAATGATTGACCTTGATTAGTCGGAAGATTCATCGCGTTGCCTGCCGACTTTTTGTACTGCATAAAATCCGGCCGTCGCGCGTCGCCTGTTGGCCATGACACGCCCAGGAAGATTCGGATAGCATCTGGGATCGCA
>DASPJC010000285.1:0-3333 GCA_035628815.1 Ohtaekwangia sp.
CTCGTCGGACTCGCCAGTGTGGGCATTATGGGACTCAGCGGATACTTTAACCTGAGCCCCGGTGATTTTTTAAAATTCACCATGTTCATGGTATTCATGATCGCACCCATTGTGCAGATGAGCAATATCGGAAGCCAGCTCACGGAAGCATTCGCGGGACTCGACCGGACCGAAGAGTTGCTTAATATTGAACCGGAAGACGACGGCACCGTGCGTTCCATAAAGATCGGCCCGATCAAAGGCAATATCGTCTATGACAAAGTCTGGTTTGAATACGAAGAAGGTAAGCCGGTATTGCGCGATATCAGCTTTGAGGCGATGTCGGGATCCGTAACGGCACTGGTCGGTACGTCGGGGTCGGGCAAGACGACCATCGCCGGACTTGCGGCCTCTTACCTCAACCCTACACAGGGTACCATTACCGTTGATGGTGTGGACCTGGCAAAGGTATCGCTGAACAGCTATCGAAGCCAGCTCGGGGTGGTACTGCAGGACGATTTTCTTTTCGAGGGAACCATACGGGAGAATATTTTATTTCCGCGCCCCAAAGCCACTGAAGACCAGCTGCGCAAGGCGGTTGAAGCGGCGCACGTCAACGAGTTCACCGATCGCTTCGACAACGGACTGGAAACCGTGATCGGCGAACGTGGCGTAAAACTTTCGGGTGGTCAACGCCAGCGCATCGCTATCGCCCGGGCTATACTCGCCGACCCGCGCATCCTGATCCTCGACGAAGCGACTTCCAACCTCGACACCGAATCGGAAGCCTATATCCAGGAAAGTCTGCGCAGCCTGATGCAGGGCCGCACAACATTTGTCATCGCTCACCGCCTTAGCACGATCCGCCAGGCCGACCAGATCCTCGTCATCGAAAACGGCCAGATCGCCGAACGCGGCAAACATGAAGAACTCATCGAAAAGAAAGGCCGGTATTTTCAGTTGTATACTTACCAGGCAAGGATATAGTTATTGCGGGTTTCGGGTTTAAGGTTTCAGGTTTAAGCTTGCGGGTTTAAGGTTGCGGGTTAAAGTCTGTTAAGTCTTGAGAAATGCTCGAATTATTTCAAGCCAGCCCGATACTCCTTCAAGACGGAAATTTGCAAATCCGCTAACTTAAACCTGAGCAACCCGAAACTCAAAACCCATAACTCGAAACCCGAAACCCAAAACCCGAAAATCAGTCCAGACAACATTCCTTATACTTCTTCCCACTCCCGCACAAACACGGTGCGTTCCGGCCGATTTTCATTTTAGACGATACTACGGCTTTTAGGCGGGTGGCGGTATCCTGGTTGAATGCTTTGCATAGAATGCTATACAGTTGGGGATGATTTTTCTTGAGCAGGTGGGGCCGTTCGAAAAAATATTCACCGGCGACGGCAAGAAATTCCTCGTGATTGGTGGCTCCATAAGGATCGATATCATCCGCGTTTTTTTCACCGTTCACGATACGGCTTGTCTTTTGATGGATCAGTTCCAGCCACGGCAGCGAATACGATTTGTTGTTGAGCAAGGTCGGGATACCATCGATGGAACCGTCTTCCTTGTCCAGTAAGTGAATGAATTCGTGGATACCGACATTTTTCTTGTCGCCGGCGTTGTCGAAGCCCAGGTGCAGCGAGGGTTTGGACAGGATCATTTTTCCTTCCATCGCACCGCCGGTCCCCACCATGCCACTGATATGCTCGCCGGACTTACTGCCCACCGCATACTGGCTGTCGAAGGTTCCCGGATATAGAAGTACTTCATCCAGGAAGCTGTAATCCCACTCGGGAAATCCGAAGACGGGGATCACGGCGCTGCTCGCAACCAGTAGCCGATCCGTGATGTCGACGGCGGTACCGACCCCTTCAATGTTCACGTTGCCCAGGAACCGGAGGATATCCGCTTCAAAGCGCTTTCTTTCGGCCGCATCAAGGTGCTGGTAAAAAATTACTTTCTGAAGCAATATCGTCCGCCAAACCGCCGGAAACTCCACCGGCATCTCGTCTTTTTTCTTCCGCCGGTTCCGGTAAATGGCCACACCTAGGCCAGCCGCCATTACCATGAAAAGAATAAACAACTCCATATCGGATCAGGGTTCAACCCGGACAAGATATGGATTTCCCTCAACTTTGACCCCGCCTTCCGCGTACAACCCTTACCGCAACCTTAACCCGAAATCATGAACCCAACGTGAACCTTGGAACCTGTAACCTTAAACCTGTAACTTGTAATCTATAAACTGTAACCTGAAATTGTTTCTATCTTGTTTTATGAAATACCTACCAACCATCCTCCTATCCCTGATCTCCTGCAGCCTTCTTGCCCAGAAGATCAGTGTGCCGTATGAGCAGTTCACCCTGCCCAACGGGTTGCATGTGATCCTGCACCGCGACAATACCGTTCCGCGCGCCACAGTAAACATGTGGTATCATGTCGGATCCGGAAGTGAAAAGCCCGGGCGTACAGGATTTGCTCATTTGTTTGAACATATATTGTTTGAAGGCTCGGGGCACGTTCCCGAAGGAAAATTTGATTCATGGCTGGAAGCCGCCGGCGCCAATAACAACGGCTCCACGACGGAAGACCGCACGAACTATTATGAAGACATCCCGGCCAACGCGCTCGACCTGGCGCTCTTCCTGGAGTCCGACCGCATGGGCTACCTGCTGGATGTAATGGACCCATCCAAGGTTGATGGCCAGCGCGATGTCGTCAAGAATGAACGGCGCCAGTCGTACGAGAACAGGCCCTATGGAAAAGCCTATCTCGAACTCCCGCCGCTGTTGTACCCGGAAGGACATCCGTATTCATGGACGGTGATCGGATCAATGGAAGATCTCTCGGCGGCAAGTCACCAGGACGTGGTCGACTTTTTCAAAACGTATTACGTTCCGGCCAACGCCTCCTTATGCATCGCGGGAGATATTGATATTGCTAAAACCAGGAGTACGGTTGAAAAGTGGTTCAGTGATGTACCTGCCGGTAAATTGCCTTCCGCGGCCCCCACGCCGCCGCCGGCCATGCTTATCGAGGAAAAAAGGAAGGTGATCGAAGACAAGGTACAGCTGCCACGCCTGATGATGGTATGGCTCACACCCCCCAACTACCATCCGGGCAATGCAGAGATCGATGTGATCAGTCAGCTCCTCACGCAGGGAAAAAATTCCAGGTTATATAAGCGACTCGTGTACGATCTGCAGATTGCCCAGTCGGTTTCGGCATATCAGGACTCGAAAAAACTGGGTTCAGAGCTCATGATCTCGGTGGATGCCAGGCCCGGCGTAAAACTTGGCGAGATCGAGAAAATCATCCTGGAAGAAATCAGCCGTTTACAACAGGAACCGCCCA
>DASPJC010000286.1:0-5486 GCA_035628815.1 Ohtaekwangia sp.
ACGGTGGTATCAGATCACCGCGCGGCGCGTGGGCGATCTGTTGATCGCCACGTCGGAGGACATCTCTGCAAAAAAACACATCGAGCACGAACTGCAGGGGAGCCGGGACAGCCTGCAGAAACAGAAATCATTGCTCCAAAAATGCCTTGATGCCATGCCGCAACTGGTGTGGATCAGCGATGGCGCCGGCAACATCGATTTTTTTAACGACCGGTGGTACGAGTACACGGGCCTGACACAGCACGAGAGCAAAAGCTACCATTCCATGAGCACCGCGACGGTCCATCCGAGCCAGGTGAGGGAAACGCTAAGCAAATGGCAGCAATGCCTCCGGGACGGAATCCCCTTTAGCGGGGAAACGCTTTTGCGCGATGCGGCGGGCAACTACCGGTGGCACCTTGAGATGATCGTTCCTATCAGGGACGAGCAGGGTGCTATCCACATGTGGATTGGCACGCTTACCGATGTACACGAGCAGTTCGTAAGCGAAAAGCGGCTGAAGGAAAATGCGCATTTGCTGGAAACGGTTTTTAACGCGTTCACCAGCGCCGTGCAGGTTTTTGATTGTGTGTATAACGAATCCAGTGCTGTGGTGGATTTTCGGTGGCGTTATGTCAATCATAAAACCAATGAATACGCAGGTCGCGGGGATCTTATCGGTAAACAACTCAGTGAAGTTTTTCCTGCCGTCGTTTCCAGTGGCATTCTTACCAAAATGAAGGAGGTCTGTCGCACCGGAAAAGAATCATCGTTCGAGTCGCCCTTCCTTGTCGGCGGTGCTACCCGCTGGTTCCATACAGTCGTTGTAAAAATTGAAGACGGTCTTGTCGTAAACAACCTCGACATCACCGAGCAGCGAGCCGCCCGCGATAAGATATTTCTGCAGCAGAGAATTGACCAGCAGGTCGCGAAGATTGCCAATACCGGAAACTGGGAGTGGAACATTCAGACCGATAAGGTTACCTGCGGCAGTAACCTTTATGCGCTGCTGGAAATTAACCATGAGAGTACGCGGGCCACATTGGATGATTTCATTAAGGCCATACATCCTGACGACCTGGTTTTGATCCGTGAGGCAAGTGAAATGGCCAGGGAAATTGCCGAGGGCCCTTTTCCTTCGGTCGAATTCCGGGTTATGAAAAAGGACGGCGGCGTGCGGTACCTGCGGTCTGCCAGCGAGATCGTAAAACGGGAAGACCAGCGATTTGCCATCGGAACGATCAGGGATGTCACCGAAGAGATCCGCATGCGGGACGCGCTCGCGGAACGTGTGAGATTCTCCGAGACGATCGTCGAATCCAGTGTGGACAGGATACTTGCGTTCGACAAGGCGTTGCGCTGCCTCGCATGGAATAACAAGTGTGAGATTTACTATGGCATAAAAAAGGAAGACATCCTGGGAAAAGTAATCACTGAAATTTTTCCGGCATTCATCGAAAGGGAAGAGTTCATGGAAAACATCCGGCGCGTCCTTGAGGGGGAGGTTGTCTATACCCCGCTCATCGAAGGCGGTTATCATCCCGGACATTACGAAGCTTTTCTTGTGCCACTGAAAGATGAGCACAACATGGTCTACGGTGCCGTGGTCACGCTTCACGACCTGACGGAAAAAGTAAAGGCACGCCAGGAACTGGAGATGCTGAATGAATCGCTTAACAAGAAAAACTTTGAACTGAAGGCGATGAACGAGGAGCTGGCTTCATTTGCTTTTATCGCCAGTCATGACCTGCGGGAGCCGCTTCGCAAGATTCATGTTTTCAGCGAAGCGCTTACCCAAAGCGAGGCAGCGAACTTGTCGGAAGCCGGTAAAAATTATTTCAACCGTATACTGAGTGCCGTTCAACGTATGAACGGTCTCATCGATAACATCCTGTCTTTTTCACGCATCAGCGCTGATACGCGGAACGTGGAACGGTTCGACCTCAATGAAGCGATGGCCGCCGCAAAGGATGAACTGGACAGCCTCATCCGTGAGAAGCAGGCGCGCGTTGAATGTGGCATTTTGCCATCCTTTACGGGCGACAAACAACAATTTATCAAGCTGCTCGTCAACATGGTTGGCAATGCGCTGAAATTTCAAAAACAAGGAAATATTCCGTGGGTGAAGATCTCCGCAGATTACATCGTGGGGAGCGCCATCGACCATCCTTCCGTTATAGCGCATAAGAAATACCTTCACCTGGCGGTGGCTGACAACGGCATCGGATTCGAGCAGGAGTACGCCGGCAGAATTTTCAAGATGTTCCAGCGCCTGCACGGCATGTTTGAATTCCCAGGAAACGGTATGGGGCTTGCCATCTGCAAAAAGGTAGTGGATAACCACCAGGGCTTCATCATCACGCAAGGCGAACCCGGCGTCGGTGCTGTGTTTAATTGTTACTTTCCGCTTGCTGACTGATTATAGTATCAGTAGCCATCGTTCCGTCAGCATGCCAGATACAGATTCGCAAAAAATATTTGACCTTTCGCAGGGTCCGCTCGGCCGCAGCCGGCAGCTCATCCTTCGTCCGGATGGTCTTTCGTTTGATGGTCATGAAATCGCAAGGGACGTTCTCACCGATGTGATATACGAATCGGAGTGGATCAGGTGGTATCGGTTTACCATCGGCCAATCGTTCAGGATCTCACTCAAAACAGAAGATGGAAGTATAATCAGGGTTAACTTTTCCAGCTACTTCGGCACGCATAATGAATACGGCCGTTACTATTCGGAGATCACAGGGTACATCGGCACCTTTTACCTGCTCGACCTTGTGAATGACCGGGTAAGCCGGGTTCTCAACGGCGATGAGCTGGATGCTGCCGGCCTGAAGATCACTTCCTCCGGCCTTCGCCATCCGAAGCTTTTCTGGTCTATACCGTGGCCAAAGGCGGGTGTGCACGAGTACTACGATTATTTGCGATCTACGACACCGCGGCTCCCGACACCAATGTGCGGATAAGTTTCGGCCAATGGCAGGCAGAGATACTGATCCATGTGATACGCGCGTTGAAAGAAAGGTTGCCTGGCGATCCCGAACGAGGACAAAGCTGAGACCTATTTCTTTTTCCTGGCGAATTGTTTATCGATCATGTCTGCCTCAAAGAGCAAGGCCCGTACCTGCTCATCGTTCACTTCTTTGAGGTGCTTGAAGTACATACAGTAGACCTGCTTTCTGCCTTCGGAAAGAAGGGCGTCGTCGTCATTGCTCATGCGGTTCCCCTGGCAAAAACCGAGGGTAACGCCTTTCGATTGAACGTTGAGTGGTTTGGCGCCCCAGTAAAGGCTCGGCGGCCAGATGAAAACGATCATACGATGCCGGGTATAGTATGGTGCGCCGTAATTGTTTTTTTCCGTGGCATGCGGAAGGCATTCGCGTATGAGGCCGCGCAGCCGTTTAACGATCACCTGCTCATCTTTGGGCAGTGCTATGATAATCTCATCAACCGATTTTTTCTGGTTTGATTTGCCGGCCATTCGAAATCTTTGATGTGTTGATGTGTTGATGTGGTTGATGTGTTGATGTGGTTGATGTGTTGATGTACTTTGTCAATGGTTATTTTTTGATGATGATGCGGGCCGTACGCGGGCCGTTCCTTTCCAGGATGCGAAGCTGGTACAGACCATCGCTGATTTCATCGGTGGTAAGCGTTAGGATATTCAGGCCTTCTGATAGTGAAGGATAAAGTTGTTGCTTGATCACCTGGCCATGAAGATTGATCAGAGTCGCATCGACGGCGTCGCCGGCTTCCGCCAGTACATCAAAGTTGATTTCGTTCGATGTCGGATTTGGATATACAGTGAGATATCCGCGGTCTGTCGTGGAGCCGGTTTCCAATCTCGCGGCCGAGGCAAGGGACGGCGCCGTGACCAGGCGGTAGAAAGCGGTAGAAGGGATGACACGCTTGTTAATACCTGGACCGGCATAGCGCGTTGCGATGGATGCCGCGCCAGTGCGTTCGAAAAACGTGACTGTAAAAGCATGTTTCCCGCTTTGCAGACCAATGGTGCCCGAGGCTTCCTGTGCCGTGTGAAGACCGTTATTATTTACAACGACCGTTGATCCGATCAACAGCTGACTGCCCTCGTCGGACGTGGTATAAAAAGTGTATGTACCATTCGCCGGCACCTGGAGGTAGCCGGTAAATCTGAATGCGTAGTCATCCTCCCGGTTGCGCGGCCAGAGATTAACGGTATTAATGTTACCGCTTTCCACCGGTGTCAGTGTGAAGAAGTCCGGCAATGTATTCCAGGTGCCCTCGTAGTACTCGTACACCAGCCCGCTTTCGGTATTCGCGGGATTTTCAGGTGCGCGCAGGGCGTTGACTGTAAACACGGCAGTATAGGTAACGTTGTTGATGGGCGTAGAAATGGTTTGTGAGGCTGCGCCGCCGTGCAACCACCGGTCGAATGTGTACGATTGCCCGTTAAAAGTCTGCGGCGAAACAACGCCGATGCTGCGTTCAATGCCCTCAACACTGAGATCCGAAAATGGCGTAGCGAATGGTTGCCCATCGAGTGTTACCTGTAATCCCGGGGGCTGTGACGCTAACGTGATGGTTGATTTACGGGGAAGAACATCGCGAAAAACAGTGTCCTGCAATCCTTGCGAATCCCGAACGACCAGGTTGATCCGGTACCATACGTTATCCGATGTTTCGCCGGATACCGGCACGGTGAACGTCCCGCTTTTGACCCCTGAAGCTACCGGTGGGCCGTCATGATGGTGGGTGTCGTGATAGAAATCCACGAACCATGTGAACGCGCTGGCCGGTAAAGTTCCGTCTTCCGGATCGGTGCCGTTGCCTGAAAAGCTGATGATTTCGCCACCGCGGTATAAACTTCCTTCCTGCGGAGTAATGATTTGCGCTACGGGTGCTCCATTGAACGTGGTCACCGTGAGTTGCGCCGTGTTGCTGGTAATACTTCCTGCCTGATTGGATACGACCACACGGTACGAGCCCGCATGAGACGGCTGCGCATTTGCGATTGAATAGGTCGCGCTCGTAGCGCCCTGAATGGGCTGGCCATTGCGTTGCCATTGGTAGCTCAGGGGTGCCGCACCGGTTGCTGAGACGGAAAACGATGCAGGCTGCCCTGCCGGAACAGTGACGTTAGCCGGATGGCTTACAATAGCCGGTGCGTTATTGCTGGTATAAATAATCTTGAAAAGTGACCCGCTGCTTCTTTCGAGGTAGTAAAGGTTGCCATCAGTACCCACGTCCAGCGACAACGACTGGTTGCCGAGGTTTGTCGCGAAGGGCAAGCGTGTAACGGGACTGGTCGTCAGGTCGAGCATGTTGATCCAGCGGTTGCAGAAGTCCTGGAAGAAATAACGCCCCTGGTATTGCGCAGGATAATTAGTCGACGACGGATTAAAGAACACACCGCCCGTCACGGCACAGCCTTTTCCGTCACCGGCGGCGTGCTGGTAGGTGTACACCGGGTTAGTGAAATCAGGATTAGCATTGTTGCCTTCTGCCGTGGGCCATCCGAAATTCAGGCC
>DASPJC010000287.1:0-5112 GCA_035628815.1 Ohtaekwangia sp.
CCGTTGTAGGGTCTGCCGGTGTTCTTGTGGTTATAGTATAACGGCACCTGGCCAAGGTTAGCCGGAAACGACATGGGTAATTTTCCCGACGGGTTATAATCACCGAACAAAATGTCTGCAACGGCATTTCCTGCTTCGGAGCCGAGAGTCCACGTTTCCAGGATCGCCGGTATATTGGCGTCCACCCATTCCAGGGTTAATGGTCTTCCATTAACCAACGCAACGACTATTGGTTTTCCCGCTAGTGAAAGCGCTTTCAGCAGCTCCTCCTGAACACCCGGCAGGCCGATGTTTCCGCGGGATGCCCCCTCTCCGTTCATCACTGCGCTTTCCCCCACCACTGCAACAACTACATCTGCCTTCCTGGCGATAGCAACTGCCTCTTCAAACTTGCTTTTGTCATTGTCATACAGGTTGCAACCATGGTGATGAAGAATAGTTGCTTTCGAACTCAATTTATTTCTGATTCCTTCAAGGATGGAAACCGGATCTTTTGCCTCGCCGAAAAATGACCAGGAACCATTCATATCTTCTTTGTTGTCGGCAAGCGGACCAATGACGGCGATCTTTTGCTCGCCTTTCTTAAGTGGGAGGAGGGAGTTGTTGTTCTTCAGCAGCACAACTGATTTTCTCGCTATGTCGCGTGCAGCCTCAAGGTTGGCTTTCGATCTTATAGTTTTCTTTTCCCGCTCCGGGTCAGAATAAAGATAAGGGTTATCGAAAAGCCCTAGTTCAAATTTAAGTCGCAAAACCCTTCGCACTGCATCATCAAGATATTTCAGATCAAGACGGCCCTCGCTAACAAGCCCTGGAATTTGGGTGAGGTACAGGAAAGACATCATGTCAAGATCGGTCCCTGCTTCGAGCGACTGCTTGGCCGCGTCCTTTCCATCCGACGCGGTTCCGTGGTTCAACGTTTCACCTACTGCGCCGTAGTCAGAAATTACCAATCCATTGTATTTCCATTCATTTCGCAAAATATCGGTAAGAAGATTCTTATTTGCAGTCGCCGGCACGCCGTCTAATTCATTGAACGATGGCATAAGGGAGGCCGCGCCCGCGTCCAATGCCGCCTTGAACGGCGGCAGGTATGTTTCATATAATACGCGCTTCGAAATATCCACGGTATTGTAGTCACGCCCGCCTTCCGCACCCCCGTAGGCGGCAAAATGTTTTACGCATGCGGCGAGCGTTGTGGGATCGGCAAGATTTTTCCCCTGGAAGCCGGATACCCGTGCTGCCGCGATCCGCGACCCCAGATATGGATCTTCTCCGGCGCCTTCCGAAACGCGTCCCCACCGCGGTTCGCGCGAGATGTCGACCATTGGTCCGAACGTAAGCGAAATTCCTGCCGACGTAGCTTCCTCCGCCGCGAGTCGGGCTGATCTCTCTATGAGTTCCAGATCCCAGCTTGCGGATTCTCCCAATGGAATGGGCGTAACAGTCTTAAAGCCGTGGATAATATCGGCGCCAAATAACAACGGTATCCCTAGTCGCGATTCTTCCATGGCAATCTTCTGCAACCTGGCGGTGTAGGCCGCACCATGAACGTTGAAAAGACCGGTAATGGATCCTTTACGGATCTGCTCATCAAATCTTTTTGACTCCGCGGTATGCATCGTAGGACCCGTGACTATTGTTTCACCAACGATGAAATTCAACTGTCCCGCTTTTTCGTCGACGGTCATTTTTTTTAGCAGCGACTCGATCTTTTGCTCGATTGTTTGACCACTTGTTGAGGTCTGAGCGCGGAGCTCCGCTGCCGAAAAGGACAAAGTAATGATAAGGTAAAAGATAAGGATCTTGTTCATGGGTTTATTTGCGTAGCTGGGTGAGAATTCGGGACTGCTCTGCTAATTTAAATCAGGCTTCATCATTTCAAACAACACACGAAAGCAGAGATCATCTGCTTTCGTGTTAAGGTACCAATGTTTGTCAGTCTACCTGTGTGAGATCATCAAAATAATATACAACGGCTTCGCTGCATGATCCGCGATCAAAATACAGAACGAGGTTCTCGTAGGTATTGGGATCCGTTATGTCGGAGAAATCGAATGTTACTTCCTGCCATTCACCCGCTGCGGTGATGTCTGCAGATCTTTCCGCCGATGGTTCAGTGTTAGGAAAAGCCAGTCTTTCCAGGCGTAGCACTACCGCAGTTGGTTTGTCCTGGGCATACACTTTCATCTTGAATTTCTTTTTAGTGTTTACTGCACCGAAGTCAATTGCCGATGGCAGGCCGACGGCAACACCCGCCCAGACCTGGCATCCTGCCACGGAACGCGAATATTGATTCACATAACAGCTTGAATTTTCTTCTGTAATAGCCGGGTTGGCCACACGTCCACCGGCAACACCGTCAAACCCGCCGAATGAACCTGCGGCAGTTTTCACTGTGAGTTTAATTCCGGCTGATCCTTCAAGCACCTCAGCGGCATCCGGATCGCACTCGTCAGGAGGATCGACTCCGGGTATAGCAGGCTCCATGGCTGGATCGTCGTAATGAACAAGCACAAATCGCCAGTAATTCGCCGCGCCGTGGAGAGCTTCGATGATCAACGTATCGACCGCGCCGTCAGACAGCTTCACAACCTGATAGGTTACTGATTCCTGAGGTGTCAGCACCTCGGCATCTGTTGCCACCTTCTGCAGTCCGATAAAGGCGCCCAGGCCGGTAACAGTTAGTTCGCCGCCTGCAACGTCATACTCAAAGGAGTGTACACCGCTATTCCACGCCGACAGATCTTCGCCGTTTTTGCCGACGAAGTTCTCATCATCTGCGTCGACGCATATCGAGCCGATCTCGTCGCTCCAGGGACCAAACTCACCAGCATCAGCGAAAACCATTCCGTTAGTTTCATACGTGAAGGTTCCGTCAATATTGAAAGTGTATTCATCATCAAAAACGCAAGGCCGTTCTTCCATGGGAGCGACTCCCCCGAGTGACCAATAGATCTCGACGCGGCTTTGCGGACCTATCTCCATAGGAAATTGTCCTTTGGATTTATCACGCAATAATTTCCAGGTTTTGGAAGTCGTGCCAGTCAATTTTTTCAGCGCAGTTTGAGGATTGGCGATCTCGACTTCCTTCGTTTTTGTCGAAGTTTTTCCGTCTGCAGAAGTTGCAGTCAATTCCACCGAATAGGTGCCTGGGTCAAAAGTATGGGATGGATTTATTTCCGTTGACGTTACGCCATCGTCAAAATTCCAGAGTACACTGGCGAAGCCGGTCGAGGTATTGGTGAATGTTGCTGTGGTGCCATCATCATCAATTGCAAATGTAAAGTCTGCTTTGACCAATGGTGCCGGATCTTCCGAGCATGAGATGGCCAGTACGGCAATCAGGGCTGCTTTGGCCCAACGGTTCGTAAGTAATTTGATCATTTTGTAAAAGGTTAGGTTTGAGGAACAGCATGGAATTCTCTTGAGCTGCCCCTGTCATTACTTAACCTTCGCAACCGCCCTCATGCGACCGGAATAGATCCCGCTTCGGAAACGTTTGCCAAGGTCCAACAAAAATTGCATAGCCTGAGCTGTAATTCAATTAATCCGGTTCATCATTTTTACATCAATTTGTACTTTCGTACTACATCAAAAATACATCACGCCACCCTTAACGGCCTTTTCTGTTTAGAAAAATCGATTTCTGATTTAGCTTTGGGTACTACAATGAGTCTCGGTATGTTCATCATTCCACTTTCGATCGGGCAGAAAGCTCTCAGGTTCTTCGGTTTCTTGGTTTTTCTCACCATTTCAATTGCTAACTCAATTGCGCAGAGTGTTCCAGGTCTCCCGTTCGTTCGCACGTTCCATACGGTGGAATATCAGGCCGGCATACAAAACTGGGCGGTTACGCAGGATGGTCGCGGAATTATTTATGTGGCGAACAATTTCGGGCTCCTTGAGTTTGATGGCGTAAAGTGGCAAACTCACAATGTCGGAAACGGAACAAAAGTCCGGACGGTGGCGGTGGATGGGCGGGGCCGGATCTACGTGGGGTGCCAGGGCGACTTCGGGTATTTTTTCCCAGACGCGAAGGGACAGCTTGCCTATACATCACTCGCCGACAGTCTTGAAGAAAAATATCGGAATTTCGATGAAGCCTGGAGTATCTATATAGATAAAGAGAAGGTCTACTTTTGCACCTTTTCGCGGATCTATATCTATAATGGTAAGTCCTTCAGTGTTGCGGAAAGCCATTCGCCCCTCGACCTCTCGTTTCTGGTTAACCGGGATCTTCTGGTTAACCTTCGGCAGGAAGGACTCGGGAAATTAAAAGGAGGGAATCTTGAACTTGTTAATGGCGGTCAATACTTCAAGGGAATTGGCGTCTCGTCCATTCTGCCCCTGGAATCTGATCACTTCCTAGTGTCCACCTTTCAGCACGGAATCTATACATTGAATAAGGGTGCTGTCAAACCATGGAATCAGGCGTTGCAGACTTTTTTCAAGGAAGCACACGTAAACTGCGTCATCCGGTTGAAGAATGGAAATTTCGCTGCCGGAACGCAAAACGATGGTTTGCTTATTCTTAATCACAATGGAGAACTTCAAATGCAGCTTACGCGAGGAAGAGGATTAGAGAACCGAACTGTTCTCGGGCTTTATGAAGATGATTTGCACAACCTGTGGGTTGGCCAAAACAATGGTATTGCGCACATTGAACTTGGTTCGCCCTTCACATTCATTAGTGAGCAGAGCGGCCTTCCCGGAACCGGATATTCCGCGTATCTGGACAATACCACTTTTTATCTCGGTACAAATACCGGATTGTATAGACGCACCAGTGGACAGAAAGGAGATTTTGAATTGGTTGAAAATACCCGGGGGCAGGTTTACCACATTGGTCGGTATGACCAGGATGTCCTGCTGGGTCACCATACCGGGGCGCTGGCCGTTCGCGACAATGCGACTTTCTTATCGCATGAGCCCGGTTCATGGGTATTCCTGGTTTCCAGAAATAATCCGGAAAAACTTATTGAAGGCACATACTCCGGCCTTCAGCTTTATGTTCGGAGCGATGACGGCTGGAAATGGAAGAAAAGGCTCGCGGGTTTTAACGAATCTTCAAGAGTAATGGCGGAGGACGATGCGGGCAACCTGTGGGTTACG
>DASPJC010000288.1:0-7758 GCA_035628815.1 Ohtaekwangia sp.
ATGCAATCTTTACCTACGTCGATAATGGCGGACAGTGTAGTATCGTTCCAACCGCCTCCATTTTCATCGATGGTGTGATCTGCCCAACGTCTGCGCAGACACAAACGGCGTTCTTCTGGGGTACGGATGAGCAGGCCAATGGGGTGGTGGCCATGGACCCGGCCAACTGGGAAGTCTGTTTTAACAGCGCGGTCACCAACGCTGTTTTCGAAGATGCGTCGGAATTCAATTGTAACATTGCGGTCGAACCGGATAATCCGAACCGGCTGGCACGGCACGTTCAGTTTGTGTACGGAACCAATCACAATCCCGCGGCCACGATCCGCGACCTGACCCTGAACGACGGCGGGATACAAAACCTTACCGACGGCGGGGGAAATCTCTCCAACGTCACCACGCGGGGCCTGGGGCTCCCGGTTACGGGCGCGTATTTCGGGCCGATCGAGCCCATTCCTTTTCCGGCCGACGCACCGACCGCGGTAACCTTCCCCATGAGCGCGCCGGCGAACGCACTTAACCTTGTCGGCAACCGGTTCGAAGTGACGTTGTTCAACTGGAACGTCTGTAATCCATGGAATGGCAATTCACTTAATCCGAATTATGAAGATGCCGTCGTTACCCGCGGATATATCGTTATTGTTGACGCCCCTGCACCCGACTTCGAAACACGCGATGCAAACAACGTTGTGACGTCAGATTTCTGTATCAACGAAATGATTTTCTTCCGGAACCTCACACCCAACATTAATAACTTTACCTATACCTGGCAGTTCTACGATGATGCCGCGGGCACGACGTTGCTGGCAACCCGGAATCAGTTCAATCCGCAGTTTGCATATCCAACGGGCGGGCTGAAGCTGGTTCGGTTACGCGCGTCAGATGCCACGGCACAAAGTCCCTGCGTTCAGGAGTTTACGGCACTGGTGAATGTCACCCCCGCACTGGCAGCTGATATCCTGATTACCGACTTACTCGATGTACCCATTACCCCCGCATTCTGCCAGGAAAATGCCGCACCCCTGACCGATTTCCATGTACGGTTCACCGACAACTCCCTCGGTACGGTTACACCCAATACGGTCTGGCGCTGGGAGTTTTACGATGAAAACAATGTACTGGCCTTCGAATCGCCCGCTGCCGGCGCATACAGCAGTTCACTGTTAGGTCCGTTCGACCGGGTATTCACAGACCCGGGAATATACCGTGTCGTGCTGGCCATCCGGGACAATGTCACCCTCTGTGAGTCGCGCGACGAAGTAACCGTAAGCGTTTTCGAAAAACCTGTACCCGTCTTTACCTTCGACACGGTATGCGAGGGTAATGCAACAACGTTTATAGAAGCATCCACGCTGGATCAGATCGGCGGCGAACAGATCGTTTCATGGGCGTGGGATATGGACTACGACGGAACGACGTTCAACAGCGACCCCGCGCTCGACGGGCAGCGAAACACGTTTGCCCACACATTTTTGTCGGCGGGTAGCCACCGCGTTGCATTGCGCGTTACAACAGACCAGGGCAGCTGTTTCGAACAGGTGGATCACGTCGTCACCGTGGACCCCCTGCCAACCGCCAGCATCACATCCGACCGGTCTTCCGGGTGCAGTACACTACGCATCAATTTCACGAACCATTCGATCGCCGGTCAGCCGGACCTCATCCAGGAATATCGCTGGGAAATTGACGAAGGTGCCGGCTTTGTGGTTGACTCCGTGCAAAGGCCTTCCGACACGGGTTTCGGCGCCTTGTTTACAAAGGATTTCGAGAACACCACTTCCGGCAACAGAATTTACAACGTCAGGCTCCGGGTGATCACCGCCAATCTATGTGAGCGGGTTTCCGCACCCATCGCCATCACGGTTAACCCCGGTCCCTCATCGGGATTTGTCTCGCTCAATTATTCGCCATTTAACAACAACTGTTCCCCCGTGTCCGTTGATTTTTCCGTGGATGCCCAGACGCAATCACTCGATCCGGCAAATTACCAGTGGACGATCGCCGATGCTTCCGGAATCATTGACCAGATCGACTCCGGTACCGATCCCGACTTTACCTACAGCTTTGTCAATCCTTCCCAGATGATCCGGGATTTCAGTATCACGTTGCGCGCGGAACTTCCCAGCGGATGTTTCGGTGACTCGACCCGGACCATCCGCGTAAGTCCTATACCTTCTTCCGCATTCGCCATCGACACGGTGTTGTACGACTGCGAAAAAATGATTCTGCGCATGGACGCCGGGCAAAAGGGGTTGGTCGAATACCGATGGACCCTTTCGGTCGATGGTGCGCTGGTGTTCAGTTCATCCACCGCAGGTGACCACTTTGAATACGAGGTTGAACGAATACCGGGCAACGACCAGCAGATTGACGTAAGGCTGATCACTACCAATGTGGCCAACTGCGAAAGTCCGGCTACGGTTCGCAGTATGACCGTACCCGAAGGCAATAACTTCACAGGCGCCTTTACCGCGACGCCGCCGGTCCAGACCTTACCCGCCGCGACAGTATCGATTACAAATATGACCACACCCGGTCCATGGCAGTACGTATGGGATTTTGGCGACGGAACGACTTCGACCGATCCCGCTGTTGCTTCGCATACCTATGCCACCTTCGGATCGTATACCATCACGTTAACGGTGAGGGATCTGGACTGCGAAGTGTCGCAATCCACCACAATAAGGATCGATCCTATTCCGCCGGTGCTGGAGTTCGATTACTTGCCACCCTCCGGCTGTGCGCCGCTTACCGTCAGCTTTGTCAACCAGTCACAGTTCGCCGATCCCGCTACATATTTCTGGCAATTCGGCACCAACCAGGGCACGTCGCGGGCAGTCAACCCCACGTATACCTACTTTGAGCCAGGTTTGTACTCTGTCACACTTTCCGCATCCAATGCGCTGGGCGATACCGTAAGCATCACCAAGTCCATGATCATCGAGGTGTTTGCATCCCCGGTGGCGCAGTTCACGGTCTACCCGCAGGTACTCGACATTCCCGGCGACATCCTGTACACCAGCAACAGGAGCTTCAATGCCAGCAGCTTCCTCTGGAATTTTGGCGATGGTGTGACCACGACGGAATATGAACCGCAACATCAGTATGCGTCCGAGGGACTTTACAATATTGAACTGATCGCTTACAGTGTGAATGGCTGTACCGACACGCTGCGGCTGGGTTCGCCTGTGCGTACGGTCGAGCGCGGAGAACTGCTGATTCCTAATGCCTTTACACCCAACCTTAGCGGGCCGGGCAGTACCAACAAGCTCGGCAACGAGATGTTCATCCCGCTAATGAACCGCGTCCGGAAATTCCAGATGATGATCTTCAACCGGTGGGGTGACCTGTTGTTTGAAAGCGCTAACCAGGAGTCCGGATGGGATGGATATTTCCAGGGCAAGCTTTGCCCGCAGGACGTGTATGTCTATAAGATCGTACTCGAATACGACGATGGAAGACAGATTGTGAAGACCGGAGATATAAACCTGATACGATGAAAGCGCGGATGAAAATTTTTACAGTTTACTTGCTGGTCATGGTCGCCCTGGTTGTTCAGGCGCAGGATCCTGAATTCTCTCAATACTATGCAGCACCGCTGTACCTGAACCCTGCGTTTAGCGGCACCTCGGTGGATCATCGGTTCAACGTGAATTACCGGAATCAATGGCCCAACATTACCAACGCGTTCCAGACATATGCCTTCTCCTACGATTATAATCTCGATCAGTACAACAGCGGCCTGGGATTTTTAGTGACGGTGGACGAAGCGGGTTCTGCTAACCTGAAGTCGACACAAGCGAATTTCCAGTACGCCTACAAAGTTCGGCTGAGCGATCAATGGATACTGTCCAGCGGACTGAACTTCGGATTGGGCTTCCGCAGCCTGGATTATAACAAGCTCGTATTCTACAATGAACTGGATTTTTTGCAGCGCGGTGGTGCGCCGCCGGACAAGAAATCGGATGTGGACCGGGTGAGCTATTTTGATTTTGGGGGCGGTATGCTGGCGTATAGCCGCAAGTTCTGGCTCGGGTTTGCCGTTTGGCACCTGAACCGGCCAAACCGTTCCCTGATTGATCAGGAAGCACAGATTCCAATCAAGACGACGATCCACGGTGGCGTACGCATACCGTTGTACCGGGGCGTTTTTAAAAGAGAGCGGACCGCCGCCATTGCACCGTCGTTTGTATACAAGCAGCAGGGTAACTTTGATCAGCTCGATATCGGTACATATTTTCTGTACGAACCGGTGGTGGTGGGCGTGTGGTACCGCGGCATACCCCTCCGACAGAACGTCAACGATAACATCAGCCATGACGCCGTCGTTGTCATACTCGGGTTTCAGCTTGAAAAAGTTGAGATCAGCTACAGTTATGACCTTACGGTGTCGGATCTTGGACCAATTTCCGGCGGAGCGCACGAACTGGCCCTCAAATTCAAACTTGACATGGCTGCCCAGGTGAAAACGCGAAAGCGAGAGAAGTTCATCCCGTGTCCCACCTTTAATCGCGATTGATCGTTTCGATTTCCGGCAAACCGTAATAACTTTGGCGGGTTTTAAACGCGTGAAATGAATTTAGCATCCTCCCTGGAGCATAAAATATTCAGGACTATTGGCGCAGAAGCTGACCGGCTCGGGCTGGAGGCTTATGTGGTTGGCGGATATGTACGCGATCTTATCCTCAAGCGTCCCTCCAAAGACATCGATTTCGTCTGTGTGGGTAGCGGTATCTCACTGGCGACACAGGTGGCGCGCGCCCTGGGGCCGGAAGTGCATGTAAATATTTTTAAAAATTTTGGCACGGCGCAATTGCATCATGAGGGACTTGACCTTGAATTTGTCGGGGCGCGGAAAGAATCCTATCGCACTGAGTCACGCAAGCCGGTCGTTGAAGATGGTACGCTCCAGGATGATCAGCAACGCCGGGATTTCACCATGAACGCTATGGCTATCCGTCTTAACGCAGATCATTTTGGCAACCTGGTCGATCCTTTTGACGGCATCGGAGACATGAAGAAGAAGACCATTCGAACACCACTCGATCCGGTCGTAACCTTTTCCGATGATCCGCTCCGCATGATGCGCGGGGTGCGTTTCGCTGCCCAGCTTAACTTCGACATCGAACCCGATACATTCAACGCGCTGACGACACAGGCCGAGCGGTTGAAGATCGTTTCACAGGAGCGGATCACGGATGAGTTGAACAAGATCATCAGCACCGCGGTGCCGTCGTATGGATTCAAACTGCTTTTTCACAGTGGATTGCTGGTGCAGTTCTTCCCCGAGATGGTGGCGCTGCACGGCGTGGAGTATGTGGGAAGCCGTGCGCACAAGGATAATTTTTTTCATACCCTGCAGGTGCTGGATAACGTTGCAAAAATGTCGGACGACCTTTGGTTGCGCTGGGCGGCCATCCTGCACGATATTGCGAAGCCCGCAACGAAGCGGTATGATAAAACACATGGCTGGACATTCCACGGTCATGAAGACAAAGGCGCGCGTATGGTACCGGGGATATTCCGCCGGCTCAAATTGCCCATGGATGAACGGATGATTTTTGTGCAGAAACTTGTTCGCCTGCACCTGCGGCCCATTCCCCTGGTGCGCGAGGTAACCGACTCCGCGGTCAGAAGATTGCTGTTCGAGGCGGGCGAAGATACCGATGCACTGATGAAGCTTTGCCGCGCGGATATTACGTCGAAGAACAATGAAAAGGTAACACGCTTTCTGAAGAATTTCGATCTTGTTGAGCAGAAGATGGCTGAGGTCGAGGATAAGGACCGCGTGCGAAACTTCCAGCCGCCGATCACCGGCGATGAGATCATGCGGATGTTTAACGTCCCGGCCGGCCGGATCATTGGTGATATCAAGGAGCAGATCAAGGAAGCGATTCTTGAAGGTGAGATCCACAATGACCGTGATGAAGCGCTGGAACTGCTGACGAAGATCGCCAAGGAAAAAGGGCTTGTTAAAGCAGACGACGTGAATGGCTGAGCGGTTTCAGGGAAAGCGGGCTGCCCGTAACGCCGTTTGTTGTTTCATGCAGATAGCTGTACTTTGGCTGACGACAAAACCTGCTACTATGTTAAAAGAATTCAAGGCCTTTGCCCTCCGGGGGAATGTAATGGACCTGGCAATCGGTGTCATCATTGGCGCGGCATTCGGAACGATTGTCAATTCCATTGTAAACGATCTGATCATGCCACTGGTGGGAATTGCTTTCCAGGCTGATTTTAAAAACATCTATTTTCCATTATCAGAAAAAGTAAGAGAGGCGCTCGCGGCGAACCCGAACCTGTCGCTGGAAGAAGCACGTAAAGCCGGTCCCGTTTTCGCCTGGGGAAATTTCCTTACGGTTGTTCTCAACTTTCTCATCCTCGCTTTTATTATTTTCCTGATGGTAAAAGGCATGAACGCGCTGAAGAAGAAACAGGAGGCAGCGCCCACACCGACGCCCGAAACGCCCGCCGATATTAAGTTACTGACAGAAATCAGGGACCTCCTGAAGCGGTAGCCGTTAAAATCCGATGAGGATGAACGGCGCCCAGTAGTAGGGGGCAGCATACTGTTTTCCGCGGATGAGACTCAGTTTTGACTGTCGCAGGTCATCGCTGAATCCCGGGTTAGGCGACTGCAGCATTTCCCTGTAAAAATCCTTCATCAGGGCCGCCGTTGACTGATCGGCCACACTCCAGAAGGAGACGACAAGGCTTTGCGCACCGGCATATACCAGGGCACGCGACAATCCGATCACTCCTTCACCCTTGGATATTTTGCCCAGTCCGGTCTGGCACGCAGATAAGGTAACCAGTGTTGCGTCAAGATCAAGGTTGTAGATTTCACCCGCGAACAGGTTGCCATCTTCGGCGCCTGTGTCCGACTGTAAAAAGATGCGTGATAGTTCAGGATTGGATTCGTCCACTACACCGTGCGTTGCGAAATGGAGGAATGCATAATTCTTCAGTTCGCCGGATTTGATCCTCTTTTCGTCCGCCTTTTCATGGGTAAAAAGGCCACTGCCGAGATTTTTGCTGGTGAACAATGACGCGATCTCCCGGACCTCGGATTCGGAACCCGGCAATTCGGCGAGGGCGTCTTTTTCCGGAAAGGTTACCGGTGCGCAGAGAAAAATGGCGGCGTTGGAAGGCAAAGGTTTTTGCCCCGCTTTCTGAAGGATCAGTCCTGCGGAAAATTCATAACGGATGCTATACTTGTTCAGGAGATAAGGGAGGTCGCTGTACGTCGTATGCTCATCAAACTTACCCGTCAGCAAAGTTTCAAACGGCAGGATGCCCAGTCTGCCCACGGGCAGTATGACGAGATCGCGAATGGCTGCAGGAATGCGGGTGGGTAGCAGGACGCCCGCCAGACTACCGGCGACCTTCGTATAGGTCTTCATTTCATTGAAGAACAAACTATTACGCAGGCCGGTAATGTATCGGTCGAACGCCGGTGGCAATCCCCGGTCTTCGACAGCAAAGGCCTTGTGGCTGATTTGAAAAATATAGAGGCGCTTGTTTCTTTCGTCGATAAAGTAGCTGATGATCGCCGTTTCCTCATTGAGACGGGACTGCAAATCTGGTATCGACGGTGCCTTTGCGTTGAACTTCAGGTTAAAGTATTGTGGAAATTCCTTTTCCAGCTTCCGGGTAAAAGCTTCGAACTGCATGTTGAGGCTAAACGAAGTTTCGCGCAGATAACTTTCTTCTTCGGGCGAGGGTTTTTGCGCAAGCTGCTGCGAACAGTGAGCGATGGCG
>DASPJC010000289.1:0-5387 GCA_035628815.1 Ohtaekwangia sp.
GGCGCCATTCAGGACTATCACCGCGGCGTCGTGGTGGGGGAATCCACCTTCGGCAAAGGAACGGTCCAAACCGTGATCGATCTGAGCCGCTTTATCAACGACCCTGACAAGGTCGGAGAGCTTAAGCTTACGTTCCAGAAGTTCTACCGCGTTACGGGCAGCAGCACGCAGAACCGGGGCGTTATTCCTGACATCAAATTACCGACTGCCCTTGATCCGCAGCAGTTCGGAGAAAGTGCCAGCCCGAGTGCCTTGCCATGGGATGAGATTCGCAGCACCCTGTTTCAGAAAACACCGGTGATCAATGATCGCGTACTCACTGACCTGAACAAGGCATACGCGCAACGGTTAAAGACCGACCCTAATCTGAACCGCCTCGTCACCGACACGGAAGAGATTCGCCAGAGTTACCTCGATACAAAGGTTTCACTGAATGAAGCAGCGCGCAAGAAGGCCATGGACGAATCGCAGAAGCGTAAGGCTGCCAACGGCGCATTGAAGACACAGTTATCGGGTGAAAATAAAGTGAGCGCGTCATCCGATCTTCAGGATCTGGAGGATGAATATCTCCGGGAAGGCTTGTTTGTTTTGGGCGACCTGATCACGACGAAAATAGGATAATCACTGCTAAAAAGTTATCAACAAAAAGAGCGATCAATAGTCGCTCTTTTTCTTTTGGTGAATTTACCCCGGGCGGCACTTATTTAACGTTTAATTATTATTTTGGGCTTTGTTAGTCATAATTCATGAGTGAAGAACTACTCAAAGCCATCATCCAACTTTTTGCTATCGTTGCGCGTGAACGCATTACGGAAGATGAGCGGACAAATATCAAAGAGTTCTTAAGTCTTCACCTGAACCGCGAAGCCACCAGCTACTACCTGAAGCTGTTCGATGAATTCGCGCAGGCGCAGGAAGCCGAGACACGCCAGGATCTCAGCAGCCTTGACCCCGACACGCAGCAGTTTGTCGATGACTGGGCCAAGATCATGCAGATCGTCAGGAAAGTGAACCAGGCGCTCACCATGCAGCAGAAACTGGTACTGATCGTCAAGATCATTGAACTGGTCTCGGCCGACAATACCATTTCCGACAGGCAGGGAAATCTTATTTTTTATATTGGCCAGGCTTTGCGGATTCCACAAAGTGATGTGCAGGCGCTGCAACAGTTTGTTGCCGGCCAGGATACGGATGAACTCACGTCGAAAAACGTTCTCATCATTGATGAAGGGTCGGGCGAATACAACGGTCCGCGTATTATTGAAAAAGACCTGACCGGGCTTATCGCCATCCTTCGCTTGCCGGATGCCGAGGCGTATTTTATCAAGTATCTTGGTATTACAACATTATACCTCAACAGCATCCTGTTGAAGAGCCGCAAGATAGACGTCTTCCCGACGGGCAGCACCATACGCGGCGACAAGGTCGGGCCGATCTATTACAGCGACATCATCGGTAAATTCCTGATCGATGAAAGCAAGGTGCAGCTCACCTTTACCGCCGACCATATTTTTTACCACTTCAAAAGCGGTCGTGCCGGGATACAGAATATTAACATCGCAGAACAGGGAGGAAAGCTTATCGGGCTGATGGGTGCGAGCGGTTCCGGTAAATCCACGCTGTTGAACGTATTGAATGGCACCGAAAAACCTTCGAGCGGAAGGGTTCTCATCAACGGTATCGATATCCATGAGAACCCCGATAAGGTGCAGGGTATTATCGGGTATGTTCCGCAGGATGACCTGCTGATAGAGGACCTCACGGTGTTTCAGAACCTCTACTATGCGGCGAAGCTCTGCTTTGGCCATTACCGTGAGAAGCAGATCATCGAACTCGTCATGCGGGTGCTGATGAATCTCGGACTCACGGAGATCCGGGACCTGAAGGTCGGGTCGCCCTTGCAAAAGACCATCAGCGGTGGTCAGCGAAAGCGACTGAACATCGCGCTCGAATTGCTGCGGGAGCCTACCATTCTTTTTGTCGATGAACCGACCTCCGGACTTTCATCGCGTGACTCCGAGAATATCATGGACCTGCTGAAGGAACTTGCGCTCCGCGGTAAAATGGTCTTCGTGGTAATCCATCAGCCGTCGTCTGATATCTTTAAGATGTTTGACAACCTGATCATCATGGATGTCGGCGGCTTTCAGATCTACTATGGCAATCCGGTCGAAGCTGTTGTATACTTTCACGAAATCATTCACGCTGCCAATAAGGTTCAGGGCGCGTGTCCGGAATGCGGAAATATAAATCCCGAACAGATCTTCAGTATCATTGAGACAAAAGTTGTGAATGAATATGGCCGTTTGACCAACACACGGAAAGTTTCGTCAGGGCAATGGTACCAGTATTTCAAGCAAAGGATACGCATACCCCGCATCGAGCACGTTAGGGAAGCGTTACGGGTATCACAGGAAATTCCCAACTGGGGCAAGCAGCTGGACGTATTCATCCTGCGCGATGTCCTGGCCAAGATTGCCAACCGGCAGTATCTCTATATCAATATCCTGGAGGCGCCGGTGCTCGCGTTTTTTATTGCCTTCATGGTGAAATATTATAACGTTTTGGACGGCAATCCCGCGTACAGCTTTTACAACAATCATAACGTGCCAGTGTACTTTTTCATGAGCGTTGTGGTGGCGTTGTTTTTCGGCCTGACATTAAGCGCCGAGGAAATTTTCCGCGACCGGAAAATACTTAAGCGCGAACAGTTTCTGCATTTAAGCCGAAGCAGTTACCTGACGTCCAAAGTGCTGGTGCTGTTTTTCATTTCAGCTGTCCAGAGCTTGTTATTTACGGTTATCGGAAATGCCATACTTGAAATCCCGCTGACGGAAATCCGATATTGGTTTATCCTGTTCAGCTGTGCATGTTTTGCCAATATGCTTGGGTTGAATATATCCGCCTCCTTTAATTCTGCGGTGACCATTTACATACTTATACCGTTGTTGATTATCCCACAGCTTTTGCTGAGCGGTGTAGTGATCAGCTTTGACAAGTTTAATCCCAGTGTCGGCAAGCCGGTGGGCATTCCCCTGATCGGTGAGTTTATGGCGTCGCGGTGGGCTTTCGAGTCTTATATGGTTACACAGTTCAAGGACAATCCGTTCGAAAGCACGTTTTATGAAATGGACAAGATGGCCTCGAGTGCAGAATACAAGCGCGTGTATTACATCCCTGAACTTGAATCGAAGCTTGCGTACTGTCTCAACCACCGTTCCGAATGGCGTAATCCCCGAAGTGAAGGCACCGTGAAAGCGCTCGAAATTCTGCAAAACGAGATCCGGCACGAGCTGATGCTGGTAGGAGAAGACAAGCTCCCGGAAGTCGGCCGGCTTGCCATCGGAAAATTTGACTCAACGGTCGCTGCGAAGACCGGCAGGTTTCTCACGGTGCTGAAGCAATTTTACAAACAGCGTTCCGTACGTGCGGTGGATGAAAAGGAGGAAGTTATGGATTCCCTAAGACAGTTACTGGGGCCGGCAAAGTTTAATGACATGCGGAGCCGGTATGTGAATAAGGCGGTGAGCGAGACGGTCAAAAACATCAATGCACCGGACAGGATCATCGAGTATAAGGGACAGCTTTTTCAGAAAGTGTACCCGATCTATCAGGACGAACACCGGCCTGCCCATATGTTGGACTTCTCCGCGAACCTTTACCAGCCTACCAAATATTTTGCCGGCTTTACGTTCGATACTTTGGTCTTTAACCTCTTCATTATCTGGGCAATGACATTTATCCTGTATGTTACTTTGTACTTTGACGTACTGAAACGGTTAATCCAGGCACTGGAACGCCACCGGAAGTATAAAAGAAAGTAGTAAACTCTTCAGGGTTTTATATTTTTGCATCCAAGATTTACCGATATGTATAAAAAACAAAACTTTGCAGCCGTGGGACTTTTGATCTTTTCGATAGTCCTCTCGGCTTGCTCGTCGAAGAAAGAACATACTGCTTCCGAGACTTCGGCAGATGATCTGGAGACGCAAACCTGGGAACCGATGGACAAGTTTCACCTGCTGATGGCAGAATCATTCCATCCCTACAAGGACTCCGCAAACCTTGCGCCAGCCAAGGCGAATGCGGTTGCTATGGCTGATGCTGCCGGTGCATGGCTTAACGCGCCGCTTCCTGAGAAAGTGAATAACGCCAAGGTGAAAGCACAGCTGCTCCAGTTGAAAACAGACACCGAGACCTTCGTCACGACGGTAGCATCTGACGATGACAAGGCGATCGGAGAATCACTCAACGTTCTGCACGACCTGTTCCATGAGATACAGGAAGCCTGGTACAGCGACGGAGAGGAGCACCACCACGAGCATTAGAAATGAAACCCAGCAGAAAGGAAGCCGGTCAATCGTTGCCCGGCTTTAATTTTTTTGCGGCATCGTCCGAAATTTTGTAACGCTTACATCTTTTTGGCGACATATTGCGTATTCTACCGTATGCCTGAGAAAAGTAGTGTTTTCGATATGATCGGCCCTGTTATGATCGGTCCGTCAAGCTCCCACACGGCGGGTGTCGTGCGGATTGCACGGGCTGCTTACAGGCTTTTGGGCGGGATGCCCGACCATGCCGAGATCACTTTCTATAATTCGTTTGCACGGACATACGAAGGACATGGCAGTGACCGGGCGATTATCGCCGGACTGATGGATTTTAAAACAGACGACAAGCGCATCAAGGACGCTCTGGAACTGGCACGCGAACAGGGCATGCAGTACACGTTCCGGTCGGTGGGCAATGCCTCAACCTATCATCCCAACACCATTAAGCTGCTGTTGAAGAAAGCTGCCCACCAGGTTGAACTGATCGGTGAAAGCAGGGGCGGCGGCCTGATCAATATTGCTGAACTCAACGGCTTTAAAGCTGATTTCAGCGCAAGCCTTCACACCCTTGTTATTACGGCCGAAGACCGCAAGGGAAGCATCGCTTTTATTGCCGACGTACTGGCCCATGATGATTGCAACATCGCGACCATGTCGGTCTCCCGCAAAGGGAAGAATGACCTGGCGTGCCAGGTAATAGAAATGGATTCAGGGATCAAGCCTGTAACATTAGCCTACCTTCAGAGTCTTAGCTGGATTAAAACAGTTATTTACATACCGGATATCGACCGTTAACAATGACTATGAAAAGAGTAATATTTCTTGGTTTACTGCTGTTTGTTTTTGCTGTACCCCTGAGGGCGCAAACCGACTCGATACCGTCGGGCGCGGTCTGGAACCTGAAACAATGTATTGATTTCGCCCTGGCCAACAGCCTGACGGTAAAGCGCAGCAACTATAATGTTGAGAGCAGCGAAGTTGATTTAAGACAGGCAAAGTTTTCCCGATTGCCGAGCCTGAATGCGAACGCATCGTACGGCTACAGCTGGGGCCGGG
>DASPJC010000290.1:0-2061 GCA_035628815.1 Ohtaekwangia sp.
ACCGGTAGAATCGAATGCTCCCGGTGCGTCATTATACGTTCCCTTCACGCTCAACGCCGGTGATCAAAAAACAATTACGGTAATGATGGCATGGTACGTGCCGGAATCAGATCTGCGTTTCGGCGGAGAGGCACAGCCTGAAGATCAGTGTGATCCTTCATCAGGTTGCTGCGCCACCGCAGCGGAACTGGGAATGCCGGTCGCGGATAATGCGTACGCATCGGGAAAGTATAAGCCATGGTATACCAGCCGTTTTAAAGATGTCGCTGACACTGCTGAATACTGGCGTACAAATTATTCTTCCCTTCGAAAAAGATCCGCGGTATTCCGGGATACTTTTTTTGAGACCACATTGCCGGATGAAGTGGTCGAAGCCATTGCGGCCAACCTTTCAATTCTGAAATCGCCAACCGTGATGCGCCAGTACGACGGGCGGCTCTGGAGCTTTGAAGGATGCGGCGATACGTGGGGATGTTGTCATGGATCGTGTACCCACGTCTGGAATTATGCGCAGGCGATCCCGCATCTTTTTCCCGCGCTTGAAAGGACACTCCGTCATACGGAATTTTGCGAGAGCCAGAACAAGGATGGGCACCAGACGTTCCGCGCTGCGTTACCTATCCGTCCCGTTGATCATGGGTTCTATGCGGCAGCGGATGGACAACTGGGCTGTATCATGAAGGTACACCGCGACTGGCGCATCCACGGCGATGCAGGATGGCTTAAGAAGATGTATCCCATGGTGAAGCGCAGCATGGATTATTGTATCAGGACATGGGACCCAAAAAATAAAGGCGTCGTTGAGGAGCCGCACCACAATACATACGACATCGAGTTCTGGGGGCCCGATGGCATGTGTACCGGATTTTATCTCGGTGCGTTGCAAGCGATGATCAGGATGGGTAAATATCTCAGGAAGAACAAGGATGTTGCTGTGTATGAATCGCTGTACGAAAAAGGCAGGAAGCTGATGGAATCCACCTTGTTCAATGGCGAATATTTTTATCAGAAGATCCAGGTTGACGGGTTGAATGCTCCTAACCCGATCATTGCATCTGAAAAATCGATGGGCGGAGAATATTCTGACGAGGCGCGCGCGTTACTGGAGAAAGAAGGGCCGAAGTACCAGTATGGCACCGGTTGCCTATCGGATGGCGTATTGGGCGCATGGATCGCGCGCGTTTGCGGGATGAGCGACCCGTTCGACACGGATAAAATTGTCAGTCACCTGGCTTCCGTGCACCGGTATAATTTTAAAAAGGACCTGAGTGAGCATGCCAATCCGCAACGTCCGTCTTTCGCGCTTGGGAAGGAGGGCGGACTGCTGTTGTGCTCGTGGCCGAAAGGCGGAAAGCTTGCGTTGCCGTTCGTTTATTCCGACGAGGTATGGACGGGGATTGAATACCAGGTTGCATCCCACCTGATGATGGTGGGCAAGGTACAGGAGGGGCTTGACATCGTCAGGGCATGTCGCAAGCGCTATGATGGGCGTGTACGCAACCCGTTCAATGAGTACGAATGCGGTCATTGGTATGCACGCGCGTTGTCGAGCTATGGGTTGCTCCAGGGGTTGACCGGTGTACGCTTTGATGCCGTGGACGGAACGTTGTATGTCAATTCACAGGTGGGTGACTTTACTTCTTTTTTGTCAACCGAAACCGGGTTTGGTACAGTAGCGCTGGCAGGAAACAAAGTGAGTGTAAAAGCTGCAGCGGGAACGATACCTGTGAAAAAACTAAACCTTTCCGGAAAGGTTACGCCGTACCTTGAAGGGTAACGGCTAGTTACTTGTCCTTTACACAGCGGAACCCGATGTGGGATTGGCCGCTGTCGAAAGCCGTGGCCTGTCGTGCAGTAGGCCTGTAGTTAGAGCAATAGTCGTCCGCGCACAGGTACGATCCGCCCTTGGTCACATGCTTGACGATCAGGGGTTCATTCGGATCGAAAGATGCTTCAGGGCCTCTCGGGTTAGCCACCAGGGATTTTGCCGCCAGCTGTTCATAATACCGCGAATCATAATAGTCACTGGTCCATTCCCAGACGTTGCCGATCATGTCGTAG
>DASPJC010000291.1:0-2324 GCA_035628815.1 Ohtaekwangia sp.
GCACGAGGACTATCAGGAGATAAAAGGCGTGAAGCACCCGTTCGATGACCGGAAGGTTGTTGAGCGAATGCTGAGACTGTTTAGTAATTGAGACGAACAACGGCCTGGCTGGTGTAAGCACCATCAGACAGGTAATAAACAATGAGCAATGCTGTACTATTTGTTTGATTATTTAAACACATTAGACATCCCCGGGGCAGGTGTATTTCAGTACATCTCTTTCCGCGCGGGGATGGCGGCATTTCTCTCGCTGTTGATTACCATCACATTCGGAAAAAATCTCATTAATTACCTTCGGCGGAAGCAGGTTGGTGAAGACATCCGTGACCTGGGTCTCGAAGGGCAGATACAAAAGAAAGGTACACCCACGATGGGTGGACTTATCATCATTGCCGCCATCCTCGTACCGACATTACTACTGGCCAAGCTCGATAATGTTTATGTAATCCTGTTGATCATCGCGACCTGCTGGTTAGGATTGATCGGTTTTGTCGATGACTATATTAAAGTGTTCCGCAAAAACAAGGAAGGTCTCGCGGGTCGTTTTAAAATTGTCGGCCAGGTGGGATTGGGTGTCATTGTAGGGCTCACACTTTACTTCAATCAGTTTGTTTTCGTTCGCGAGGTTGACCCGTTATCACCCGCGCCGGCAACGACCGAAGATGTTACGCCCCTGCAGGAAGATGTGAACTACCGGGATGTGAAATCCACAAAAACAACGGTTCCGTTTCTAAAGAATAACGAGCTTGACTACAGCGGTATCATACCAGGCCTTCCGGCCTCTTATACGTGGATTGTATATGTACTGGTAGTAATCCTGATCATCACAGCGGTGTCCAATGGCGCAAACATTACGGATGGTATCGATGGGCTGGCGGCGGGTGCATCTGGGATAATCGCGCTCACCTTGGCCATCTTCGCCTATTTGTCCGGCCGCGTTGACTTCAGCAGCTACCTCAACATTATGTACATCCCGAACCTGGGTGAACTGGTAATTTTCTGTACCGCTTTCGTTGGCGCGTGTCTCGGATTTTTGTGGTACAACGCTTACCCTGCGCAGGTTTTTATGGGCGATACCGGTAGCCTCACGTTGGGCGGCGTCATTGCCGTGCTGGCACTGGCGGTAAGAAAAGAACTCATCCTGCCGTTGCTCTGCGGGATATTTCTCATCGAGAACCTTTCCGTGATCATACAGGTGGGATACTTCAAGTATACCAAAAGAAAATACGGGGAAGGGCGCCGGATCTTCCGGATGTCTCCGCTCCACCATCATTATCAGAAGAAAGGAATACATGAAGCCAAGATTGTAGCGCGGTTCTGGATCGCGGGTATACTCCTGGCAATTTTGACGTTGGCAACTTTAAAACTCAGGTAGCAGACAGGCATGGCAGAACGGATTGTCATATTGGGCGGCGGTGAAAGCGGAACGGGGGCGGCACTCCTGGCAAAGGCTAAGGGCTTTGACGTTTTTGTGTCAGACCAGGGTCAGATCAAGGACAAGTACAAAGCCGAGCTTGACCGGGCCGGTATTGCCTACGAGGAAGGTACCCATACGGTGTCGATGATTACGAACGCGGGTCTGATCGTGAAGAGTCCTGGAATTCCATCAAAAGCGGCAATTCTGAAACCCATCAAGGATGCCGGGATCCTGACCATCGATGAAATCGAATTTGCTTCGCGCTATGCGCCCGGAAAGATTATCGCAATCACCGGGACGAACGGAAAAACGACGACAACGCTGCTGACATATCACCTGCTTAAACACGCGGGCTTTGATGTTGCCCTCGCCGGCAATGTTGGTAAGAGCATGGCCAGGCAGGTCGCAGAAAAATCTCACGACTGGTATGTTCTTGAAGTAAGCAGCTTTCAACTGGATGGTACGAAGAAGTTTAAACCGGAGATTGCCATTTTGCTGAACATCACGCCTGATCACCTGGATCGTTATGAATACGACATGCAGAATTATGTCGATTCGAAATTTCAGCTGATCCGCAACATGGATGCGCAGCAGCACTTCATCTATTACGTGGATGATCCGCTCATTGCGGCAGAAGTGGAGAAACTTTCCATTGCACCACACCAGGTAAAGGTTTCACTCAAGAGTGATCCGAACAACCTGGCGCACTACAACGGTACGGAAATGTGCTTCACGATAAAAGGATCATTTACGGTGTTGCAGTCAGATACGACATTAAAAGGTTCGCATAACCTGATCAATACAATGGCGGCTGTTTCGGCGGCACATCTCGCCGGGGCAAAAGTGGAGTTGATCCGCGAAGGATTAAAAACATTTATAAACGCACCCCACCGGCTGGAGTCTGTCG
>DASPJC010000292.1:0-6359 GCA_035628815.1 Ohtaekwangia sp.
GAAACTTCGCGTCGCCAATGTAATAATTCGTTTCAAGCGAGACGCCCACTTGGCTGGTAACGTACACGGTGAGCTCTGCGCCCGCATGGTAGCCGAATCCGGGATTACTTTCAAATGAGAACGTGCTGTTGGCCACCTCCCATGCGTGATAGGCCCGGATTGCGCGGTCAAGGTTGCCATAGTTAACCTTGTTCGCAAACCCATAGAAAAAGAAACCGCCTCCTTTGATGTCGAATTCAACTTGGGCAACCCTCAATTGGAGAACAAGTTCCAAAGGAATGAGGATGGTAAAATTTGGCCCCAGCAACGCATCGTTGCTCTCAAAGGGAAGGCCTTTGATGTTTAATCCACTCATGCGGTAAAGAGAACCTCCTGTTTCAATTGCAAAGTACCGGTTCAGGTCGAAGCCCAATCCGCGGATGGAGAAAGGGCTGATCGGCGTGGAAAAATAGCCGTTTTTGGGAATGAAGTACGAGAACGAGAGTCCAAAATCCTGTGCACAGCCCGGCATCCATGAAAAGCAGACCATGACTAACAAATACAAAGATTTTTTCATCCGGATGGCAGTTGGTTCTTATTAATTATTATCCAAAGGTAGCGATGGTATTGATTGAGCTGCCTTTAATTATGTTATTTGTTGTTATAATCGACAAACAATACCTGTTCGTACGACCTTGAACGGTCAAGGTCTTCCTGATCGGCACCATCCCGTCGAAGGTATTGCTTTCCGACATTATCAAATATGATGTATTTGTTTTCGGATACGAAACCATATCCGTCGTTAAAGAAATACGCGGCGAATGATTGGGAAGAAGGCGAGAGGATGTCTTTGCTGAAAGTAAAAGCGGCGCTGGGTTCGGCCAGCTGTGAGAGTAGTGTATTGGCCAGATCCGTTTGTCCCGCGTATTTGTGTACGACGGTGTCGGTCCTCACTGCTCCGCCCACCATGAGTAAGGGGATGCGATATCGCTCCTTATCCCTGACCGCTTTTTTTCCGGGATGCCGGTGGCCATGATCGGCTACAAATATGATCACTGTATTTTCCCACCACGATGATGTTTTTGCCTTCACCAGAAATTCGCCGACAGACTTGTCAGTGTAATGGCATGAATTCAGGAACAGGGTTTCTTCATCCAGCCCGGGAAATTTTGCAACCATGGGCACGTCAAACGGCTCATGGCTGCTGAGAGACAGAATCACTTTAAAGAAAGGACGTCGCGCCGTGTCGCATTCCTGGAGTGCATGCTCAAACACTATATGATCGTGAACCCCCCACTTACTTTGATTGAGATCGTCGGGAAAGTCCTCATCTGAAATTATGTGGTCAAAGCGGCTATTCGTGAGATACGATCGGAAGTTTGCAAAATCCACGTCGCCCCCATAAACGAATGAAGTGGTGTAACCCATCGCCAGCATGTAGTGATTCAGATAGGGCAACCGTTGAGTCTTTGCTGGGTTCTTTATTATGGAAGTAAGCGGCTGGGCGGGATAACCACTGAGCAGACTGACGACACCCTTGTCCGTCCGGTCACCACTGGCGTAGAAATTTGTAAAGAGGACCCCTTCATGGCAGAGTCGGCTGAGGTTTGGAGCGACATCCGCTCTTCCGCCGAGTGGCTCTATGACATCTGCCGTAAAACTTTCCAGGATGAACAGGATGATGTTTGGTTTTTCAATGTTCCAGAGCCGCGGGGAAGCACCCTGCGCCGGCGGATATAGTTCGCGAAAATGCTTTTCGGCTACATTTTTTGGCAGAAGGTTTTCAGGGTAGGTGATTCGTGTGTTGCGGCTGAGATTGTACAAAAAATTCCAGGCGACGTTTATGGCAGCATGGTTGGCGAAGGCGTTCGTTTTGTGGAAATAGACAAAACCGGTATTCATCGGCGCGACCGTAAAGCTTCCTCGGATCGGCAGAAACATTGCCAGGGAAACCATCAAAAGCACTGCAACACCAGCGCGCCTGCCTACTCGCAGCCCGCGGATTCGCGGCGCCATCAACCGATCATACAGAAAAAGAAAGATCGTGATGAGGGCGGTGGCTATAAACAAAAGTTTAAATACTACGGTGAGGGCTACGCTTCCCATTGCAGCCCCTCCCGTGTTCTGCAAATAAAATAGGGGTGCGGTATTAAGCCGAAAGCCCCAGTGCCTGTATAATTCAATATCGATGGTTGCGAGCAACGAACAGGTAATGATGAGAAAAATCTGCAACGTGTTCAGTGCGAAATATGGCCACCGGTTCGTAACAAGCATCGAGATCGTTAGTATCAATCCGGAGGCCATGAGGAAGTATCCCATCATGCTGACGTCCATCTTTAAGCCATGAAGAAAAACTTTCACGATATCCCATGCCGTCAGTTGCGTAGTAAGGTCGTGGTTATACAGAAGAAAGAGAGCCCGAATCGCGATCTCGAAAACCAACCAGAATATTGCGAGGTATGCGAGAACCAGTAGCCTTTGACGCATGAATAGAGATTCAATCTAATATTCGGCAAATTACTTTCCAAACACCTATTTTCGGTATAATGCAGCGATTAATTCGCGGGAAATAACTTACCGAAAGCAAAGTATGTTAGACAGCAGGTTGTACAGAAAAGCGGGGCGCGACAGCGTCAGACGCGGAATAAACTTCCGGTCGCTGATTATCTGCCTATTCCTCTTAGTGATGGTTGCATGCTCCGAAAATCAAGCACCAGCCGATCTTATCATCACAGGAGGCCCCATTTACACAGTCAATGATCAGCAGCCAGTTGTAGAAGGTGTCGCGGTTCGTGGAGGAAAGATAATATTCGCCGGCTCCGCGGAAGAGACACAGGCTCTCCGTGGAGATAATACAAAAATCATTGACCTTAACGGCCGCGGGATGACGCCTGGATTTATTGAGGGCCACGGTCACCTGATGGAAGTAGGTTACAACGAACTTCAACTTGACCTGATGGCTGTAAAGAGTTATGATGAGCTCGTGGAAAAAGTAAAGGACGCCGTAAGCAAGTCCCAACCCGGCGAGTGGATCGTAGGACGCGGATGGCATCAGGACAAGTGGGATAATAGTCCCCGGAAGATGATAAAGGGTTTTCAAACGCATCATTTGTTGAGTGCAGTCTCTCCAGACAATCCCGTGTTCCTGGAGCATGCGAGCGGACATGCTGCACTTGCCAACGCGAAAGCCATGGAAATCGCAGGTGTGAATCAATTGTCGGCCGAGAATCTGCAGTCCGCCCTCGAAGATGAAGGCGGCGAGATCATTCGGGATGGGGTGGGCAACCCGACTGGTATTTTCAACGAGCAGGCGATGGGATTAATTTCCCGATTCATTCCTCAAAACACACCCTCACGACAAAAAAAGGCCCTCGAGTTGGCGTTGGCTGCCTGCGCGCGTAACGGAATAACCGGATTTCACGATGCGGGGGCCGGTCAGAGGAGCATCGATCTGTTCAAGGAATTCAAAAAGGAAGGTCGATTGACGGCCCGCCTTTACGTAATGCTCGCGGGAGCGGGTCTGGCCAGAAAGTGGTTTGCCTCCGGCCCTGAGATCGACCCCGATCATTTTTTGACGATCCGATCAATTAAGTTGAGTTGTGATGGCGCACTGGGATCGCGCGGCGCATGGTTGCTGGAGCCGTATGCGGATCGCCCTGGTTTTACCGGTATGACAACCCTGCCCATGGACACGGTTCTTGCGATAAGCAGGGAGGCATTGAAACACGGTTTCCAGGTATGCTCACACGCAATCGGCGATCGTGCTAATCGCGAGATCCTTGACAGGTATCAGAGGGCGCTCGGAGACTATCCACAGGTCAAGGACCATCGCTTCCGGATTGAACACGCGCAGCATCTTCACCCGGCCGACATTCCAAGGTTCGCAGAATTGGGAGTCATTCCAGCAATGCAGGCAATTCACATGTCATCCGATCGTCCATGGGCAATTGACAGACTGGGTGAAAAGCGTATCAGGGAAGGTGCATATGTCTGGCAGTCCTTGCTGAGGACAGGGGCGCGTATTGTCAACGGTACCGATGCGCCTGTCGAGCCGCTTAGTCCTGTTGCATGTTTTTACGCTTCGATTACGCGCAAGACCTTGAACGGTATACCCGAAGGCGGCTTTGAGCCCGAGCAGAAGATGACACGAGAACAGGCCCTGCGTTCTTATACGCTGGACGCGGCCTTTGGCGGCTTTCAGGAAAACGTTCTTGGATCGATCGAAGTGGGAAAATATGCTGACTTTACGGTGTTCTCCAGAGACATCATGAAGGTGCCGGAAGCTGACATTCTAGACACCCGTGTGGAGATGACGATCGTGAATGGAGTGGTGGCATACTCAAAGTAGGGTGGGTGAGAAAAAATTCAGGGACGTGTTGATCGCGTCCCTGTTTATCTTAATTGCAAAGCCGGAGTATCAGGCCTTGAGGTATTTTTCTGCCTTCTTTTTCAGCATGTCGCGGTCAGAGGTAATGGACGGGTCGCTGTATACATGCTGGGAGATTTCGCCGACCACCGCCTTCTTGTAGCCTAGTTTTTCCGCAATCTGCTCGCAGAAAACAACTTCGCTACGGAATACCTGGCCATCCATCTTCATCAATTGGATCAGATTGTACAGATGTTCAAATTTCTCATCTGGAGTAAGGGAACTGGTGTTGTGAATAGGTTGGGGGTTCTTCAACATCTGGTTGATGTCTTCCTTCGGTATGCCATTCGCCTGGCCGATGAGATGAATGAGCTTGGACTCGCGGTCCGCAACATTCTTATCGCTGGCTGCCAGGTTTATCAACACATTAAGCTCCGCTTTCTTATCGAAAATCATAGTAGGACTTTTAGGTTTGGCTTGCAATCTTTATAATTCTGCCGTGAAAATTAAGTAAAAATATGATGTTTTAGTACATAGTCGAAAAAAAGTCCGTTTTAGCGGTTCATGCAACCATTGGATTTTTGTTCGGTCTTTAGGTCAAAATGCAAACGATATGAAGATATTCCGGGCTTTAGTGATAGTACTCTTCTCATCTTTAACAGTCGCGGCGCAGCAAACGGAGACACGGGAAACAGGTGCATTCTCTGGTGTAAAAGCCGCGGAGGGCGTGGATGTATATCTGAAGAAAGGTGACATGGAGCAGGTGAAAGTGGAGGTGACAGGCACGCAGACATCTAATGTTATCACTGAAGTTTCAGGATCCTACCTTAAGATCCATATGAAGGATGTGAGGGAGCGCAATGTAAGCGCTAAAGTGTACGTCACGTATGTATCACTCGATAAGGTATCCGCCAGTTCTGCCGGAAGCATTTTTTCCGAAGGCACCCTTCAGGCCCGAGATATGGAGATCAGCGCGTCAAGCGCCGGATCTATTGACCTGACAGTTGAGGCGGAAACGCTGTCCGTGTCGTCATCGACCGCTGGCGATGTTGAGCTGAAAGGCAAAGTGAGGAGCATTTCGGCAGATGCCTCCACTGCAGGCGAAATTGACGCATATGACCTGCAAGCTGAAGAAGTGGATGCAGAAGCTTCGACTGGCGGATCCGTCAAAATAAATGCGCAGGAATCGTTGACCGCGAGAGCGAGTAGTGGGGGTAGCATTCGCTACCGCGGTAGCCCTGACCGGTCGGATATTAACTCAAGTACCGGGGGCGCAGTCCGGAAATCAAACTAAAAGCTTCACAACGACCGCCCCATTCGCCGCCCCAGCCAGATATTGCGCGATATAACTCTCCCTAAAACATCGGTGTGCTGACGAGCACAGGGTCAAAAATACCCCTGTGCAATCGTATTCTCAACTATTTTTTTAAAACCGCGGGTGCTTTTTAACCCGACATTCAAAAACTTCCTACATTTGGCGGCAAATACCACTAAACAAATACCTGATTTATGGCGCAATTACGATTCGAAGCACTAAAAAAACTGAACGAACGTGTCCCCGTCAATGTAGAACTCGATACCGCATATGTATCCAAATTCTTTGGAGAAAATGTGTATGGTGTCGAGCAGATGCGGGCAACGCTTTCGCCGGCTGTATTTAAAAAAGTCAGCCAGTCCATCAAAAACCATGACAAGATTGATGAAGTCACTGCGGACGCCGTAGCTGCAGCGGCGAAATCATGGGCTATGACCAAAGGCGCCACGCACTTTACGCACTGGTTTCAACCCATGACGGGCGGAACTGCCGAGAAACACGATTCTTTTTTCGATGCGCTGGCGGGTATTGAAAAGTTTAAGGGAAGCGAACTGGTTCAACAGGAACCCGATGCATCGTCCTTTCCCAGCGGTGGTATCCGGAGTACGTTTGAGGCCCGTGGCTATACGGCTTGGGATCCGACGTCTCCCATGTTCCTGTATGGAACGACGCTTTGTATTCCGACCATTTTTGTATCCT
>DASPJC010000293.1:0-35729 GCA_035628815.1 Ohtaekwangia sp.
CTGCCTCGGACTGTGGGGTCTTGCCGCATTCACGACTACGCAAAAGCTCAAGGAAATCGGTATTCGCAAAGTGCTCGGTGCTTCCGTGCGCAGCATCATGTCATTGTTGTCCTGGCAGTTCTTCAAACTGGTATTGATCGCCAGCGTCATCGCCCTGCCATTGACCTGGTACGGAATAGACACGTGGCTGGATAATTTTGCATTCCGCATCGGACTGAAATGGGACTTGTTCGTCGTGCCGGTTGTAATCCTTGCCGTGATCGCCCTTGGCACCGTAAGCCTCCAGATACTCCGTGGTGCCAACATCAATCCCGCCAAGATCCTTCGTAGCGAATGAGCGAACCTAACGGGGCGGTTAACTGACCGGGACGATCCGCAAAATCGTTCCGTATTTTTCTTTTTCATCCTACCTTTGGCCGGTATGGAAACAACACTTTTTGAACGCCTGGGTGAACAGAATCTCCGGCTGATGCTTGATCGCTTTTATGATCTTGTCTTTGCGCATGAACAGATCGGCCCGTTGTTCAAAACCGACAAGACAGTGATAAAAGAAAAACAACGGCTGTTTCTGACACAGTTCCTCGGTGGCCCGCCGCTGTATTCCGAAAAATATGGACATCCAAGGCTGCGGGCGCGCCATTTGCCCCATCCGATCACACAACAGGACGCCGAGGCGTGGCTTTCGTGCATGTTAGCGGCCATCAAGGCACTTCCTGTAGAGGATGCGTTGAAAGATGAATTGTTTCAACGTTTCATTTCACCCGCAATGTTCATGGTCAACACGGGGAATGATGATGGGGCAGGGGGATAATTTTTTTAACTGACCATTAAAGGCTATCTTTCGATAATTAAGCAAGTCCGGTTTCCGCTCTCACAACACTTTTAGCACTTTGCTTCTTCTCGGCATTCCGTTATTCTGAAGTGAAAAGAATTCACCGCGATTTCACATCTCGATTATTCGTTAAAAATTATTTATGTCAGATATTATCTTACGAAAACCGTACAAAATACTGGAGTACCGGCATGAACGGTACGCGGCTCACTACAACATTCCTTCAGCTTCATGCGTAGTCATTCCTGTGAAAAGCTTTGGCGACGATTTTAGCTGCGATGTCCGGTGGCAGGATGAATTGGGCGAACAGCACATCAAGGAAAACCTTTTCTTTCACCGCGAGAATCTTGCGCCGATCGACCCGATGATGAACTACAATCTCTACGAAATCTGGAATGCGTACTACGGCAAGGCAAGCGCACTGTAGAGGGTTCATAAGGCTGATTTTTGACGAACCTCATAAACAAAAAAAAGCCACCGTTATCGCGATAGCTTTATTGGTTTCATGGCCGCTTAGAAACTTGCTCTGAAATCCTTCTCGAGGTATTGATTAAGGTTGATCAGGCCACTGATCATGTTCAATTTCTCAGGAGCATCTTCGGATCTGTCGTTCTGGTAGAATACCTCTACGAAAAGATCATCAATCATGTACAGGTAGATTTTACGGCCGTCCTTCAACCGGGTACCCAGACCGACGGCTTTTCTTTTAAGATAGCTTACCTGTTTCTCTAAGGACAGTTGGCGGAAAATGAACTTGCGGATCATAAGGGTTAGTTTTTTCCGGATGTAATGCGAATAGCCAGCCATAGTCTGAATATGCCAAATCCGACGATTTTGCCACTTTTCCGATTGGGATCGTCCACAATTGGGATTCCAAGCTCAGAAACTGGGAACCTCCTCCGGCATGTCGTTTTAGGGATGGATATACCATGAGAACTTCAGCAATTGCGTCCGCGGCACTGGCCGGAACATCGGCCATGACAGCATTCAGTTATGCGGTATCGGCCAATAAAGACCGGCAGTTCCGTGAGCCGGTGATCCTGCACGACCTGGCAAGTAAAGCCCTCCCGGTTTTAAGTCATCGGAATTCTACGGCTGACGGATGGGTGCTTCATTATACAGCGGGCCTGGCGTTTTGCATTGCCTATGATCGCGTATGGCGTAAAACCACGATCAAACCTACGCTGCTTTCCGGCCTTGTGCTGGGCGGGCTTAGTGGTTTGCTGGGCGTGGCGGTCTGGAAGGTTGTATTGCGCGTTCATCCCGATCCACCACCGTTAGACAGAAAGCGTTTTTTCGGCCACTTGCTGCCGGCACATGTGATATTCGGCATGATAGCGGCCGCGGCATATCGCATGACCATGAATAAAATAAAAAACAGCGATTGAGATCACCTGCTAACGTCTCGTTGTAGCGCGGTCAGTACGCGGCGTTAGCAAGAAATTCAAGTTCTTTTTGTAGCAAGCCCGGCTGCAGCACGATCTCATCACCAAGTTCCAGGATGTTCCCCCCTTCCAGGTCGTAGCTTTTCCACAACGGAAGGCCTTTGCCATTCGGGTTTCCTGTAGTAATAAAATTAGCCCAATAACCACTCATGCGGTCTTCCATTTCGCGATCGCGCGATTGCCACGGTCGTTCCCATTGCTGCAAGGTGTGCAATGCATAAGGAACTTCCGCGGTATGAAAAGCACCATAGTCAGGAAAGCCAGGCTTCGGGCTGGGAACAAATGTGAACTGGTAGAGGTAAGTTTTGCTTTTGTTCGTTGATGCTAACCGATAACCCGGTAAAGCCGCAAACTGCAGCAATGCCAGTTTCACCTGCGCCCGCTTTACTTCCGAGATCGAACCTGCGGGAAACAGGGTGAGGAATTCGTCGCGCTTTCCGGGATATTTTTTGCCGGCATCATCCCTGAATTCGGCAATGGAAATGTCGGGTGTTGATCGCAGCGCGGCATCGCCCGCAACCCAACCGGTGATGGTCGGTACGTCCTGGTGAAGCCCATTTTTGAAATGTTGGATAATATCCATCGGCACGACATAACCATCGCGTACTGGCGCAAACGATCCGTAGGGTAGGCCTTGCGATATCTTTTGGATCTGTGCCGCGGTCTTTGAACGCAGCGCTTCAACCGTTGCCGCATTGGCTTGCTTCATGAATGTCTGACCGATGTCTTCTGCCTGTTGCAGTGTTTTGATCGGCGAATTGCCGAGGATTCCACCACTTTGAGCAATGGCGCCATGGAAAAGCCCCTCCGTCAGCGGTGAGGCTATCAGCGCCGTCACACTCATTGAGCCGGCAGATTGCCCCGCGATCGTGACTCGCCTCGGATCACCCCCAAAGGCCGCAATGTTTTTTTGAACCCATCGGAGCGCGGCAATCTGGTCCAGCAATCCGTAATTGCCCGACGTGTTTGTTCCCGAACTCCCGGATAATTCCGGATGCGCTAAAAATCCGAAAACACCAACGCGATAATTGATACTGACAAAAACAATTCCTTTTTCGGCCATCGCGCGCCCATCATAGATAGCACAGGCCGCAGATCCCGAAACAAATCCGCCACCATATATCCATACGAACACCGGGCGTTTGTCCTTTGCAGTTCTCGCCGCCGTCCATACATTGACATAAAGGCAATCTTCGCTCAGCGGATCTGGTGGTGCAATAAATTCTGCGGTCCACATCTTGAAGGGAACCGGTTTTGATTGCATCGGGCTCGCCGCGAAGGTTGTACAAGCACGAATGCCTTCCCAGGACTTGACGGGTTGAGGAGCTTTCCACCGAAGATTTCCGACCGGCGGCGCGGCGAAAGGCACACCTTTAAAAACAGATACGCTCCCTGCCTGCTTGCCGGAGATGAGCCCTGCCTCCGTCCTGACAATTTTTAACTGCCCATGGCACGGCATGGCAAGTGTCATGGAACATAGCAGTAAAAGCTGAAGCTGTCTCATCGGTCATCCGTGATGGTGGTACACTATAAATATAGGGAATACCTTTGTCAGCGTGAGGTTGTATGTCAGCGGTAATCCGTTGTTCTGCTGAAGCGTCGGTGTGGCCGGAGCATACCCTATTTTTCAGGTTAATTTCCAAAGTCTTCAAATTATCCCTAATATTAATTTCAGAAGCCCATCATCTGCAGTTTTGTACAACTGCAATGATGGGCCTTTTTTTATGCTGGATACTTTAATGCCAAGATCATGTTCAACAATGTAGCGCTCGACGTTGTTACCGGACTCGTACTGATTTACCTGTTATACAGTCTCTTCATCACGATCATTGGAGAATTCGTTTCGACCAAGCTGGGTATACGCGCGCGAATGCTTCGAATGGCTGTCGAGCGGATGTTGAATGATGGTTACTACGAAAAGGTTGAAAAGACCGCGTACAAAAAATGGCAACGGTACACGGTATTGCCAGCGCTGCTGATATGGCTGGTAAAATCGCTGTGGATGTGGTGGCCCCAATGGCTGAGAAAATCTTTTCTATACGAGCCGGAATCGTTCAAAACGAGCTTTGCCGGGAAATTTTATGCGTACACCTCGATTAAATATCTCAGCCGGATTGAAAAAAGTCATAAGGGCATGTTTGACCTGAGCAAGCCGTCATATTTCAGCGCCGATAATTTTTCCGAAACACTGATCAGCATTTTCAAGGAGAAAGGAGCGGGCGAGACTATCGCGGCCCAGATTGACTTCAGCCTTAAATTCAATACTCACCAGATCCAGCCTGAAACGCTACGGCATTTCCTTAACCAGTGGGAAAATGCAGGACAGGACCCCGCTGTGTTTAAGACCAACCTGATGAAGTGGTTCAATGAAACCATGGACCGCACCAGCGGATGGTACAAGCGGAAGATACAGTTCATTCTCCTGGTGCTCGGACTCATCGTCTCCATCATGTTCAACGTCGACACGCTGCGCATTGCGCGGATTTTGGCCGCCGACAAAGATGCACGCAAACAGCTGGTGGACATGAGCATTCAGTTATCAAAAGACTCGTCGCGTTATCAGAATTTCGTACAGCAAACTGCCGACTCAATCCGGGTGAGAGCACTCGATTCCGCCTATACCCGCATTACGAAAGATATTAGCAAAGCCAACGTTATCTTAGGCCTGGGATGGAATTTTAGTTCGCTGCAGGTAAGCGACGAACATACCATCGATGCTACAGAAAAAATGTATGCGCTGTTGCAGCCCCGTGTTGAACAGTACCGGCAATTGTTAAAACAGCGAAGGCTTCTGGAAGCGCGTATCCGGCAACATCGGCTGGAGCGGATTACTTCGCACAACAGTTTACACGCGCAGTTCGGCGATACGCTGATTGTTCTAAATGACCTTGCGCTCGCGGGTTACGACAGTACGAAACAACGGTTAACTAAAATATTAGTGCAAAAACGATTGAACATCGACAGCACACGCCGTCTGCGCAATACAATCCATGGAAAGATCCTCAGGGATTCTGCTGCATTGCTTAATGCCAGTGTTTACCTCAAGGCCGTCAGAGATTCCATCAATCGTGCAACAGGCAAAGGTTTTTCTTCGATCGATTCCATCATGCATAGCGGGTCGTCGGCGCCCGGCATGATCGTTTATGGAAAAAGGCAAGCCGGGTCGTGGGATAAAGTATGGTATTTTTTTAAAGGCGTCTGGCAAAACCTGGTGGGCCTGCTGATCACCGCCATAGCACTTTCGCTGGGTGCCCCGTTCTGGTTTGGTATATTAAACAAACTTGTATCTATCCGGAGCGTCGGTGTGAAGCCGGAAGAGAAAACGCCACCGAAGACGCCCGACAGTACCAACGTCATCGCTGTTGCGCCGGTGATTGCCCCCGTCGCCGCGGAACCCACGCCGAAAAAAGGAAAGGATCTTATTGAAGCGGCGCTGCTGACTTTCGGACCGGCAATAAAAAAGGTCGCAGGGGTCAAAACTGTTCTTGTAGCCAGAGATAATCAAAATGCGCGGATTCTTCAGGTCAACGTTCTGGATACGCTCACCGCCGCGGAGGTCACGAAACAGTTTGGTCAGCTGAAGCTCGGAGAAACCATTGTAAGCCCGGTGATCCGGGTGACAGGAGCACCACGCACACATGCCCTTCCTGAAGGCGCGATCATCAATGCTTCGGGAATCAACGGCAAGGGGTCGCTGGGTTGTGTATTGCAGCGGGAGGACACAAAGTCGCTGCACATTTTGTCGTGCTGGCATGTCATGAAGGGCGATCTGAATTATGCAGGCGGTGACGCGCATCGCATCATCAACGATCACAAGGGGGTACATCTGGCAGAACGCTGGTCCGGTGGCATCCGCGATTCGTATGACTACGGTATTGCAGTATGTACGGAAACCGCTTCTGTAAAGTCAAACGTTGTGCTCAGGCATACGCTTGGGATACCCGCGGGCGCGACCCTCACGCACCGCGATATTCTGGAACGCGATCTCGATGAGCAGACCGCGATCCGCTATTTCGACATCCATACCCAGCAGCCCGTTTCAGGAAAGATGTACGCGGAGGCCGACGAAGTTGAAATTCATTATCCGGACAAGATGAGGCTGATGAATGATGTCATCCTATTGGTCGGACCTGACGGAAGCAAATCAATCAGCAAGCCCGGCAATTCCGGCGCGGTGATTTTCGACAATGATCATCATGCTGTGGCGATCATTATCGGAGGAGATAATGATTACACCTACGCGCTCAAACTATCCAAACTGTTTAATGTGCATCGCGAAATGACCATTGTCTAATGATAAGATTATGAAATTAAGAACCTTTCTCTTTTTGCTTTTTGTTGTCTCCCTGCAGGTGAGTCTACGCGGACAGGATACCTTGTTTCTCGAGGTGCCGGCACTGGACAGATCAAAAATAAAACTCCGGGTAAATCGTCAGGTGCCATTGAAAAATGAAGGTGGCACGCTGCGGCTTGGCGCGTCGTGGATGTTCATGATCGTCAGTAAAACGGATGAACCATTTAATGTTATGGTGTCGTCCGGCGGACAGATCAGGAGCATTTCGGATTTTAAAAAAGTGCATCCGGTATCAAACGGAAAGCTTGACGGTGCCTTAAGCCTTGGAGATGACCTGCTGGTCAGGGTTGAGACCCCGGCTGAAAACATTATTACAACGTATACCGCCATTTTTGAAAAGCCGATGCTGAGGACGGAAAATCCGGTTACCGGCTACAAGGTGGGATCAGCAATTTATGATGCACAGTTTTTGAGAAGTGCCGGCGATCAGCTTACCAAACTGAAGATCCTCGCCTATTATGCTGACGTGGAGACAATACCCGATGTGGTGATGGACGCCTACGATAGTAATAAATTTCTGGTGGATGTTGCCAGGCAAGTGACCAACGTATCAACGGCTCAGTCCGACAAAGCATTTCCAGGTTTGTCCGCTGCGTTTTCCGCTGTCGGCGGACTTGATGTTACAAACGTGGCCGATGGTTTAGCAAGGTTTCTCGTCAAGCGCACAAAGGAGGAACTGAACGTTGCATTTTTCGACAGGTTCAACGCGCACCTCCGCGACGATCGGTACAAGGACCTCCGGACCGTATTTCCTCAAACATACCGCACCTTCACGATTATTGGTGATGAGATCTATAACTACGAACGATATATCCAGACCCTGCGGGAAAATTTCAGGAATGATCTCAATAACCTGACCACGAACCTGCCGACCATCGTTGAGAATCACCCGGCATTCTTCAACGCTCACCCTGCGCTGGAAGCTATGCTGATGAGCAGTCTCTATACTGCGGAATCATTGCGTGACAACGTTCATCCCGGGGATATCCTGAACGAGTTTCCCACGGCGTATTTAAATAAGCTTCAGCCTGCGTGGACAGGATCAATACAGACGCTACAGCTTTTTTCTGCATCCCTCCGCGACAGCGCACAAAATGAATCGTCGTACTGGGTAGACCTGAAAACGATAAAAAATGCATTCAGGGACACCGTTGTTTTCAGGCTTTACCTGGGACTGACATACCAGCTTGCGGTGAGCCGGTATGACAACGTTGTTTATAACGCGGGAACTTCACTGGTATCGATCCTGGATTCACTCGGCCGTAATAACCTGCAGGCTTATCAGAATTATGTGGTAAGACTGGGGGCAAAAACGGATAAGCTCGCGAAGATGATCCGGGACTACCGCAGGCCGGGGAATGATTCACTGGCTGTCGAGCAACATTATAACTACTTCAAAACTTCTGTCGACTTGCTGGCATACACTACGGAGATCTCCACACTGCCGCTGATTTCGCAAAAACTACCTAACCTCCGTGATTCTTTGCAAGATTATTTCGACGTGATGAATACCACGGCGGATCTGGTACTGGACATTAACCGCAAAAATTATTCGTCAGCCATCGCTAACGCAACCCATATCTATGACATTGTTCGTGTTAAACGCAGCAGGACCAATAAACGCGTGTTGACCGATCAGCTCGCCGATCTGAAACGGGCTGAACGCGCTGCGGGGAATGCTGTGGAGCGGAGCAGCATCAGGGCACAGACCGACTTCACCCGTGCAAGCCTCGAGAAAGCCGAGGCTTCTGCCGATTCGGCCAGCGGTGTTATGCGTAAACTTTTTACCTATGGATCCTTTATGTCGGGCATCGTCAAGGCTGAATCACCCGATGACGTTCAGAATGCCATCGAAGCGTTTGCCCTTCCGACCGGTTCTGCCCGGATCAAAAGAGAGACGTCGTTTAACGTGTCGCTCAATGCTTACCTCGGTCCATATCTCGGCATGGAGAAGATCCGCGGCCTGGAACGGAACAGCCAGGGTACATTCGGACTCACGGCGCCCGTCGGGATCTCCATCAGTCGTGGCCACTCCATTTTTTTCGTCAATACACCCGCGGCCGGGTGGGATAAGGGGCGCTATGGATGGTCTACCTCCCTGTTTTTTTCACTGATCGATATTGGCGCGTTGGCGTCGTACCGGTTTGAGGAGAACGAAGCGGTGGTCGATGATTCGTCTTCCGTAATTGTGCCCCAGGTGGCCGCCATCAAATTGAAAAACATTATTTCTCCCGGTGCATTCCTCTCCATCGGTATCCCGAAAAGTCCGCTATCAATAAATGCCGGCGTCCAGCTTGGCCCGAACCTGAGGTCGGTTAAAGCCGCAGAGGGTTCCACCACCACAAACAACACCTATGCCGATAACCTGTACTGGCGATGGAGTGTTTCACTTGTCGTGGATATCCCGATCCTGAATTTTTATACAAAGCCGAAGGATTAACAGGCATTAACTATCCTGCCGTGTCTTCGGGTGTCAGGTTTGGTATAATGATCTTGAAAGTTGTGCCGATGCCCAACTCGGAATCAACGGAGATCGTGCCTTCGAGTTTGTCGACCGTTTCCTTTACAATGTACAGCCCCAGCCCGGAACCCTCAGACAGGTCTGTCGCCCGGAAGAACATTTCAAAGATCCGCTCAACCGTGTCTTTGGATACGCCGATACCATTGTCCTTAAAGTAAATGACCATGGTTTCACTGGTGATCATACCTTCGATCGTGATGGCCGATTCTTTTTTTTGCGGATCCTTGTATTTGATGCTGTTCGATATCAGGTTATTGAAAATCACCATCAACCGGTAGTGATCTGAGTTGAGCGGTGCTGCTTCATGAATGTCAATCACTTTGTGTACCTCACTTGCGCCTGGGATATACTTCATGTTTTCAAAGCAGTCGTCAATGACTTTCCGGATATCCACAGGTGTGATGTGAAGGTCACTCCGGGCATTTTTCGAGTAGTCAAGGATCTCCTTAAGTGTTTCGTCGAGCTTGTGTATACTCGAGCGCATCATATCGAAGAGTTGTTCCTTGCTGCCGGAAGACATCGCTTTCTGGTCTTCAATCTGAACCAGGTTCACCAGTCCAAGTACAGACATCAGGGGCGCCCGCAGGTTGTGCGAGACACTGTACACGAAGCTGTCCAGCTCCTTGTTGATCTTTGTCAGCTCAGTATTTTGTTTTCGCAGGCTCGTTTCGGCCTTCTTCTTCTTTTTTTCCAGGTGCCGTTGTTTCACGGCGTTCATAATCGCGGAAGGCAAACGTGCGAGATTCGATTTCAGGATATAGTCGTCCGCGCCGTGCTTCAGCGACGTCACGGCGAATTCTTCCGAAACGGTCCCGGTAACCAGGATGAAAGGAATTTTCAGTCCGGCTTCCCGGCATAATTTAAGCGCTTCCATGGAATTAAATTGCGGTAACCCATGATCGGACAAAATTACATCGGGTCTGAATTCATGCAGGGCGCTTTTAAATTGTTCTTTTGCATCGACACATTGGCTTATAAATACCAGACCTTCTTTGCGGAGTGTATAGTTAATTAAATTAAAGTCGTCTTCACTGTCTTCCAAAACCAGGATGTTCAGCCGCTTCTCCATTTCTATAGATTTAAGATATATTGATACTAACGTTAATCTTTAATTATGTTTTAAGGTAAGCCTGGACTACCGGCGTATTCGACGAACCGCATTAACCATCAAGACGGCTTTTAGCGTTTGCGATTAGCCACATTTAAAAAAGGAAAAATTGGTGCCATAAAAAGATTAGATCCAACGGTTCATGTATGTTTGGCCGAAGAAACGCTTTTTTGAAACCGGGCTAAAATGTTCCTGTATACGGATTTAAGAACCCCATTGGGCAGGCGGCAAGAAAACTAATGTAAGAAAATGTGAAAAGCGCGATGTTTTCAGCTGGAAAGAATTTGGTTCATTCCAAAATAGGGGCAGCTTTTTCACTATAGGCCGCACGTTGGAAATCAGCCAAACTGAAGGGCTTTCGATGAACTGCTGGTACCATCGTTAGATAGCCCATACGTTAATGGCCGGGAACAGCAACATCAGAAACTCCCTTTTTGAAGTGCGCTGAATCGCCTTTATAAAAAGTTCTTCCCATTTTAGATGTTGAACAATAGGAATGTGAGTTGTCAGGGAGGCAGCATGTTCACAGTCGCGGTTAGCTTTCGCCACTGTGAACAAAGGCCTCTTTAATTAGTCGTCTATTTTATATACCGCGCCGGAGTTGGCGCTGCCGCTACTGGTCAGCACGTATACCTCGCCGTCATTATCCTGCCCGAAGCCCAGCACGAACATGTTCAGCTCGTTGTCATCCAGGTTGTTAAAGGATATTTTTTCATAATCCCAGGTATCCCCGGAACGGTCGGCCGCGAAGATAGCGCCATTCATTGCATCGCTGTCTTGCGTCAGTACACCGAAAATGTATTTGCCGTCCAGTGATGGTACTTCATCGTCCTGGTAAACATATCCGCCAATGGATACGTTGCCCAGGCCGTCGCTGAAACTTTTCGAATTTTTGAATTCGATCACCGGATCGATAAGGGCGTTGCCCAGGTCATCTTCCGTTGGACAATCACCGGGCGGAACATCCGGGTTAGCGGTAGAAAAGCAATGCGCGCCCTCTTTGACGTTCCATCCATAATTACCACCTTTCTCCACGAGATCAATCTCTTCATAAAGTTCCTGACCGGCATCCGCCAGGATGATATTGTTGTCGGGGCCGAAACAAAATCGATATGGATTCCGCAGTCCATAAGCAAAGATTTCATCCAGACCATCTGTGTCTACGAACGGATTGTCAGCAGGAATTGCGTAACCCTCCGTAGGTGATACATCGATCCGAAGGATGCTGCCCAGCAAGTTCTGTGTGATGTCCTGACCATTGCCGCCTTCGTTCGCTTCATACCAATCGTCAACATGGCCTTCATCCACGTCGTCACCGCCACCACCATCGCCTGTTGAGATGTAAAGGTATCCATCACTTCCGAAAGCGATCATGCCGGCGTTATGGTTGGGTTGCGGGTGATCCATGGCAAGAATAATTCGTTCTGAAGCAATGTCACCCTGATCCGCATTTCCGGACACGTGGTATTCGGCAACATAGTTGGTGTGATCCCAGCCTTCCGGACCTTCCTCCCGCAGCGGTCCGCTATAAAAAACAAAGAGTCTGCCGTTGCTGGCATAATCCGGGTGGAACGCAAGCCCCAGCAAGCCGCGTTCATCCTGTGCGCCTTGCCGCGCAACAAGCTTGCTTTGGATATCGAGGAATGGCGTGGTTAGTCGTTCATCGTCTTTGATGACGTAAATCTGGCCGGGCTGATCCACAACGAATAACCGGTCAGTGTTATCGGGTGATTCAACAAGCACCAGGGGCGAGACCAATCCGTCAGTTACAAGATTCAGCGAGATATTCTCATCCTGACCATCATCACCGTCATCATCATCGCATGCACCGGACAAGGCCAGCAGCGCGCCCATCGTTAAAATAGTAAGGTATTTCATGTTGTTAAAAATTAAGTGAAAAACGTCCATGATTCGCAGTGGGCAGGTCGTGCAACAGGCTATTAACGAAGGGAACGATTCACCGCTGTGTCATGATTATAACGGCCCTGTGCACGCGGTGCCATTTGTATCATTGAAAAATTTTATTCCATTATGTCTTGGGGAAGAATATGGTTGTTTAACAGGCAATTGTTTACGACGAACGGGCAATTGACCATTTATTCCCACAAACATTTTTGAATTAGCGACCCCGTTGCATCAAGTCTAAGCGATATGCACGCTAAAACCTTGAATCACCTGCTGCCGGGTGCCTGATATATACTCGGCTATTGCTGGTCCTTCCGGTGCTTTACAACTTTGGCTTCGATGTGAAAAACGATTTCTTCTCCAATATTTTTTGTGAGATCACCGGCCCGTTCGAGATTCCTGGTGATGGAAAATAGGTTCAGCAGAATTTTTGCATCCCCGGGGTAGTCTTTCATCAGCTCGGCGGTGGTCTTCATCGCTTTTTTATTGTAGTCGTTCAGAAATTCGTCGCGCTTGGTGGTTTTTCGTGCGAGCTTCGTATCGCTTTCGCGAAGCGCTTCACCCATGTCTTTCAACATGGAAATCAGGACATCGAGCATGGCCTCCAGCTTGAATGTCCCCAGCCATTCTCTGGGATAATCGTTCTTGTTGTTGATCAGAAATTTTGCCAGGCTTTTCGCATTGTCGCCGATGCGTTCCAGGTCGTTGGTGATTTTCAGGGTAGCCAGCACCAACCGCAGATCGGTTGCCACCGGTGTAAACAGGGCGAGTATATTTTCACAATCACGATCGATGGCCAGTTCCTGGACATTTACTTTTTTCTCATCTTCGAGTACTTCGGCCGCGAGTGACAAGTCATTCTTCCGAATGGCATCTTTGCACTTTACCATCTGATTGCGTACCAGCGAGAGCATGTCAAGCAGGTTATCTTTCAGGGCTTGTAATTCCGGTTCTATTGCTGGCATGACTTAAAATGTATCGGTTGGGTAATCGTGAATCAAGTTAATGAATCCAACAGTCAGGTTATCCAAACCTGCCCGTGATGTAATTTTCCGTTTGTTTATGTCGCGGATTGGTGAACAACTCGGATGTCTTTTCATACTCTACAAGATCGCCAAGATAAAAGAACGCCGTGCGGTCACTAACCCGCGCCGCCTGCTGCATATTGTGTGTGACGATGACGATTGTATATTTTTCTTTCAACTCGCTGATGAGTTCCTCAATTTTTGCCGTGGATATGGGATCAAGGGCGGAGGCCGGCTCATCCATGAGAATGATTGTCGGTTTCACCGCCAGCGTTCGGGCAATACAGAGACGTTGCTGCTGTCCCCCGGAAAGCGAGAGCGCAGGCTTGTTGAGAATATCCTTCACTTCGCCCCACAGGGCGGATTGTTTCAGAGACTTCTCCACGGTCTCCTCGATTTCTTTTTTGTTGGTGATGCCGTGGATTTTAAGGCCGTATGCAACATTTTCAAAAATTGATTTTGGAAAAGGGTTCGGTTTCTGGAACACCATTCCTACCTGGCGTCGCAGTTCCTCAACGCGGACCTTTTTATCATAGATCTCTTTGCCATCAATGTATACTTTTCCTTTTTTCCGGAAACTCTCGATGTAGTCATTCATTCGGTTCAATGTGCGCAAAAATGTCGACTTGCCACATCCCGACGGGCCGATGAAAGCCGTTACCGTATTCTCCTTGATCGATAGCGTAATGTCTTTCAACACATGATTGTCACCATAGTAAACGTTCACATTTTTTGCCTCGATGTGTTTCATGTTCTTGGTTTTACTACCAACTTATTTTTTTCTGCCACTTGTTTCTCAGGTAAACGGCAACACCGTTCATGACAAAAGTGAGGATCAGCAATATGACGATCGCGGCCGCGCCATTCACCAGGAAGGCCGGTTGCGGCCGGGATACCCAGTTGAAAATCTGGATCGGCAATACAGTGAATTCATCCATGGGGTGCTGCGCGACGAAAGGAACGTAGGCCAATGCACCGATCACAATGAGTGGCGCCGTTTCGCCTACGGCACGTGACAGCGCCAGAATGATACCTGTTAAAATACCGCCGGAAGCAGCGGGAAGTATCTGGTACCATATGGTCTGCCATTTTGTAGCACCCATTCCGTACGATGCCTCCCGTAAGGAGTTCGGAACTGCCTTCAGCGCCTCACGCGTCGCAACGATAATAATCGGCAGGATCAACAATGCCAGTGTAAACGCACCGGCCAGCAGGCTGCCACCAAATTGCAGGGTGCGTACAAATATTTCAAGGCCAAGCAGCCCATAAATAACAGAAGGAACGCCGGCAAGATTTGCGATATTCAGTTCGACAATGTAAGCGAAGCGGTTTTTCTTTCCATACTCCTGCAGGTAAATGCCAGCGGCCACGCCAAGCGGGATGGAAATAATGGCCGTGAGTCCAAGGATCCATGCTGTTCCAGTCCAGGCCGTTAATATGCCCGCTTTTTCAGCACGACGAGAGGGGAGATTAGTCAGGAAGTCCCAGTCGATGCGCTGCAGACCATCCATCAGGATATTCGCGATGAAAATGACGAGCATGACCAGACCGAAAAATGTGCAGCAAATCCCGACGTATTTGAACGCCTTGTCGAACAACCGGTTAAGATCGTTGTTACTCATACTTCTCCTGGTATTTTTTCTTGATCCAAAAACTCACATTATTCAGCAGGAAGGTGAAGACGAACAAGGTAGCACCGGCCGCAAAAATGGTTTTGTATTCCATTGTCCCATGCTGTACATCGCCCATGCTGACCTGAACGATGTAAGCGGTTATCGTCTCGACGGCGTCGCGCGGATCCAGCGTGAGGGTGGGTTGCTGACCGGCTGCAATGGCGACAACCATCGTCTCACCAATAGCCCGTGCGATAGCCAGGATCACGGATACCAGAATGCCGGATGAAGCTGCAGGGACAACTACTTTAAAAGAAGTCTGAAACGTAGTTGCACCCATACCGTACGAAGCTTCCCGCAGTGATTTCGGAACTGCATACAGGGCATCCTCGCTCAAGGAAGACACAACCGGTATGATCATTATGCCCATTACGAGGCCTGCTGACAACGCGTTGAACGTACCCAGGCCGGGAATAAAGGTCTGCAGAAATGGTGTGACCACGGTTAACGCGAAAAACCCGTATACAACGGTCGGGACAGCTGCCAGTATTTCAAGCGCCGGCTTAACCGTCCTTCGGAAGTCTTTATCCGCATACTCGCTCAGGTACACGGCAATGATAATACCGAGGGGCAGCGCGGTGAGTATGGCAATGAGTGTTGTGAGCAACGTTCCGGAGAGCAACGGCAGAATGCCGTAACGTTTTTGCGCAAAAAGCGGCGTCCATTCTGTGTCGAACAGAAAAGCGGAAAGCGGAATTTCTGAAAAGAATCCCCATGACTCCGACACAAGTACCCAGATGATCCCGATCGTCGTAAGGATGGTGACCATGCCGCTAAGCGCCAGTATCTTTTCAATTATCTTTTCGCCTGGCCTTTTCACGATGCTTGGTGAAGATACTTTTCACTGATTTCAAATTCCTTTTTGCCATCCTGGCGTCTCATCACCGCGGCACCGTAAACTTTTCAAAAGCCGCCTGTTGCGCCTGGTATTCTTCGGAGGACAACGGAATGTACCCGACATCAGGAACGAGCACTTCAGCATTATTCAAATAAAACTGAACAAACGACCTGACTTCTTCTCTACTGGCGGCTTTGTCGCTCACATAAAGGTACACGGCGCGCGCCAGCGGTGAATAGGTACCATCCTTAATGGTTTCAACAGAAGGAAGGACAGGCCCTTTTCCATTATCAACGGGAACGAGCTTTAGCTGCTCCCTGTTCTCTTCATAGTACGCAAGACCAAAGAAAGCCAGTCCATTTTTATCGCCGGCCACACCCTGAACCAGAACGTTGTCATCTTCGCTGGCTGTAAAGTCGCCTCTGCTGGCACCACTTTGTCCGACGACAGCTTCCGTGAAATAATCGTACGTTCCGGACGCAACGCCAGGACCGTACAAATGAAATTCATCCGCGGGCCACTCCGGCCGGATCTGATTCCATCGCGTGACCTTGCCTTGCGCCGAAGGTTCCCATATTTTTTTGAGCTCTTCAACGGTAAGTTTATCGGCCCATGTATTTTCTTTGTTCACAACGATCGCCAGTCCGTCAAAGGCAACCTTCAACGCAATGTGTTGGATCGCACCTTCATTGCACACCGCAGCTTCCTGGGCTTTGATGGGTCTTGAGGCATTGTTGATATCGATCTCGCCACGGCAAAATTTCTTGAAGCCACCACCGGTTCCCGATACGCCAACCGTTATCCTTACATCCGGCTGTTCCAGTCTGAATTCCTCAGCGGCTGCCTCTGTGATGGGGTACACTGTACTGGATCCATCGATCCGGATCTCGCCCTGAACCTTCGTTGATCCTTCGGAAGCGCTTTTTGAACCGCATGCTGACAATAATCCCGTCGCCACAACAAACCCTGCCACTATTCTGAAATTCATATCCGGATGTAGTTTATGTTTCCGGCAAAGGTATTGTGCAGGCAAGTATCCGGCGTATTCTCAATGTTAAGTTTATGTTAACTTATTTATGTTTATGTTAAGTTAAATGATGGTGATGTAATTGTTAATCTTTAATGATTTCTTTTGCGCTCAGGAAATCTAACGCACACCCATGTTAATTTTTAAGCGCCTGATTATTTCGTGTCTTGCATTCAGCCTTGTTCACGTTACATCTTTTGCCCAGGATAATAAAACCGACACTATCCCGGCTGCACAGCAAAGAACACCCTGGTATAAAAAGATCAATATCCGCGGATACGCGCAGCTGCGGTATAACAAGTTGCTGGAGACAAACCCGGAATTAAAATGCGAGCAATGTGACAAATCGTGGGGTGGTGAAAACGGGTTTTTCTTTCGCCGTATCCGCATCATACTCTACGGGCAGGTTCACGAAAGAGTATACTTTTATATCCAGCCCGATTTCGCAAGCTCGCCAGGATCAGGCGCCCTGAATTTTGGACAGATCCGGGATGCCTATTTTGATGTCGGACTGGATAAGGCAAACACCTTTCGGATACGCATAGGACAAAGTAAAGTGCCGTTCGGATTTGAAAACCTTCAGTCCAGCCAGAATCGCCTGCCACTGGACCGCAATGATGCGTTGAACAGCGCTGTTGCCAATGAGCGGGACCTTGGAATGTTTTTTTATTGGGCCCCTTCGAAAATCAGGGAAAGATTTTCGTACCTGGTGAGTTCTGGGTTGAAGGGTTCTGGAGACTATGGTATTGTTGGATTCGGTCTGTACAACGGTCAAACTGCTAACCGCAACGACGAGAACGGCGACCCGCATGTTGTGGCCAGGATCAGTTATCCTTTGCAGCTGGGCCGGAAGCAGATCATCGAACCCGGCCTCCAGGCATTCCGTGGTAAATCGGTTGTATCAGCTGTAACCGCTGGCGTTGCAGGCAAGGAAAGCTTTGAATATCTCGACCAACGTGCAGCCGCATCAATCGTGGTGTATCCACAGCCTTTTGGATTCTCTGCCGAGTATAATGTTGGTACCGGGCCGGAGTATAATCCGACGACGAACACGATTGAACAACGCAATCTTAAAGGCGGTTATGCAATGGCGTCTTATTTCCTGGATATAAAAGACCAGGTTCTTATTCCCTTTGTTCGCTATCAGTATTACAACGGTGGAAAAAAGCATGAACCGGATGCGCGCAGCTATCATGTAAAGGAACTGGAAATTGGTGCCGAATGGCAGCTGTTTAAAAACTTTGAAATGGTGGCGATGTATACGATCTCAGAAAGGCGTTTCGAAGATGGTGGCAAACCCGACAATTTCCAGAAAGGAAGACTGTTGCGGCTTCAGTTTCAGCTCAACTTTTAATGCCGATAAGTACACTACTTCGCTTCATGAAGCAATGCTTCGAGATTCAGCGGCAAAGTATGCATGGTTATGCGGCCCTCTGCATCGAGCGGCCATTGATCCCGGGGACGGTCCCAGTACAATTCAACACCATTCAGATCGGGATCATTCAGATACAATGCTTCGGAAACGCCGTGATCCGATGCGCCCGTAAGCGGATAGTCTGCTTCCCTTAAACGCTTCAGGGCAATACCGAGATCGCGTCGCGTGGGGTACAGGATCGCCGTGTGGTAAAGCCCTGCCGACTTTATGGGTGCCGGCGGGGCACCTTTGCTATGCCAGGTGTTCAACCCGATGTGGTGATGATATCCGCCGGCCGAAATGAACGCCGCGTTTTCACCATACATCAGCATGAGCTCAAATCCCAACAGACCGCAATAAAAATCAAGCGACCGTTGGAGATCTGACACTTTCAAATGTACATGGCCGATCCGGGTGCCGTCGGGAATATTATAGTTTTCCATAAGCGTGATGATACAGTGAAGATAAGCATCCTCTTCGCGGCTGCCATCATTTTATCCCGATAACCAACAATTTCGGAAAATCAGTACCTTTAATGGTATCTCTATTCCTTTAATACTGGCTTCATGGCAACACCGATCCCTTCTTCCGGTACCCGGCAAAAACAAAGCCTTTTCGGCGCCATACTTACGACAGGTTTGCTCGTAGGAACGTTGGACATCGTCACGGCGATGATCGTTTACAACGTGGGTCCTGCGCAAATATTTCCTTTCATCACCAGCGGCGCTTTCGGAAATGAAGCATTCTCAGGTAGTTTCATAATGATTTTTTGGGGCATCGTGTTTCACTATTTTATAGCGTTCGCGTGGACGGTCGTATTTTTCCTGATGGTGCCGAAGGTTGCTATATTGAGAAAACGAGCTGTTTTGAACGGCCTGCTCTATGGAATCGTCATCTGGCTGGTTATGAACATGATCATCCTGCCGTTGAGCCGGCTCTCCCAGGCGCCGTTGAATTTCAAAGCGGCTGTCATCGGTGCAGCTATACTCATGGTAATGGTGGGATTACCCATCGCGATGCTGGCGCAGCGTTACTACCGGGGCAAACGATAATCAATGGCGCACTTTTTTATCCCGAACGCTCCATTAATATTGTTGTATGCAGAACAGACTTTTGTTTTCGGGCGCCCATGATCGATGATGTTTTAAAAGCCTTTGGGATAGCACCTGCCGGAGAAAGTGCCGAGCCACTGAAAAGCGGCCTGATCAATCATACGTGGAAGATCGCGGCTGGAGGCAAGCAGTTCATTCTTCAGCGCGTGAACGACAAGGTGTTCACTAACCCGGAACTGTTGGCCGCCAATCTCAGCATGTTAAGTGAACACCTCAAAACCGTGGCGCCGTCATATTTATTTGTCACGCCGCTAGAAACCGTCGATGGTAAGATAATGTATCGCCATCCGCAAGAGGGGTTTTTCCGGATGTTCCCATTCATTGCCGGATCGCATACCATTGACGTTGCAGCATCTCCCGGGCAGGCTTTTGAAGCAGCTTTCCAATTTGGAAAATTCACAAAAACGCTGTCAGGCTTTGACGCGGGGCGGCTTCATGCCACCATTCCGGATTTTCATAATCTCGAACTTCGTTATGCTCATTTTGAAACCGCCGTTGAAAGCGGTGACCCGGTCCGCGTCCGTGAGGCAGCCGATGTGATTGCGGCAGTCCGTCGTCACCGCGGCATCGTGGAAACTTTCGCTGATATCCGGAAGAATGATGCGATCCGGAAGCGGGTGACACATCATGATACAAAGATCAGCAATGTGCTGTTCAATGCTGCCGGAAAAGGAATCTGCGTGATCGATCTCGATACGGTGATGCCTGGTTACTTCATCAGTGACGTCGGCGATATGTTGCGAACCTACCTGTCACCCGCCAACGAAGAAGCCGTGGATTTTCAGTCCGTCGTGGTGCGGGAAGATTTTTTTCGCGCGGTAGTTGCGGGCTATGCATCCGCTATGCAGGCTGAACTCAGCCAGGAAGAACGGCGGATCTTTTTATATGCCGGATTTTTTTTAACCTACATGCAGGCCATTCGTTTTCTTACCGACTTTTGCAACGGTGATGTTTATTATGGGCAGCGTTACGAGGGGCATAATCTTGTAAGGGCCAAAAACCAGATGTGCCTATTGCGGGAACTGGAAGCAAAAAAAAGCGACCTTGAAATTATTGTATCGCGTGAGTTCGGTTCGAAGCGATAGGTGTACCGTCAGATCTTAAAGAAAATCCCTTTCTTGTAAAGAAACCAACAGAGCCACCACTCCAATGCAAAAATCACCAGTGAAGTAATGATACCCATGACGACAGGCGGTGCGTGGGCCAGGCTCATTAATCCATTCGTGATCGCACCAATGAACCCGTTGAACCATCGCCCTGCCACAATTTCGATGAAGAGGTAGATGAATAAGGAGTTCATTCCTACGACGGTAAAAAACGGCGTATACTTTTTGTTTTGCATGATGTCGATCCACCAGTAAAATAGAGCGAGGGTAAGCAGGCACCACCCGCCGGATGAGAGCACGAAAGAACTGGTAGCAATCCGTTTGATGATGGGCGTGACGGTAACGTCCATGATGTACCCGCTCACCAGGATAATTACGCCACAGACAACAAGTTTGGTAATCTTCTCATGCACCGGCCGGACGGATAGTAACAGGTTTCCGGCCAGGACACCCCAGATGGTGTGTGCAGCAGTAGGGATACAGTTGATGGCAACCCATCCGTCGCCATTCATCTTGTTCATGAGCACCAGGTCAATGTAGTTACCGAAATTGTGCTGATCGGTAAAGGCCTGATCAAAGCCGGGAATGTTCGTAAACCGGTAAAGGACCTCCGTTAACGCCAGCAATCCCAAACTAAAAACGATCTGCGCGCCATTGGACCACCGGTAGATCAGGAAAGCGACCAACGTTGTGAACGCCAGTTGGGTAAGTACATTCCACAGTTCAAATGATAAGCCACCGGGACGAACGGCATAATCCAGCACGCCCCAGAAAAAAAGCCATCCGGAACGTTTCAATACTTTCATAAATGAAAGACGCCAGGGCATTCCCTGTTGCTGTTGCCGGCGGAGCGAGAAGGCCATCGCCGTCCCGGCCATGAACATGAAGCCGGGCTGTATCAGGTCCCAGAACCGGAGACCGTTCCAGGGATGGTGGAAGAACTGTGTGATGAAAAATTGAATATTATAATTTTCTGTCGCATCGTGCAGGTGATTGAACAAATGTGTGCTTTCGAGCATCAGCAGCACCATGATCAGGCCGCGCATGAAATCCAGAGAAAGGAGTCTTTGAGAGGTGTTCTGTAAAAGCATAGGGAAATCGCGCAGTGCTTATCGCCGGTTTTTTTAGATGCGGCAATAAAGATCGCAAATTTATACAAGCCACCTGTCTGGCTGTGTGGGGTACGGGCTTCATAGGGCGTCCGCGAACCCGGTTGAATTCTGATGGCTTATGTCTAAGCGAACGGCGCGCGAAGGACTATACTGCCACCTGGCGGCAAGAATGACTTTCTTTATTTGCCATCATCTTTGCGTTTCTCCTTATCGTCATCCTTGCGCTTATCTTTATTATCCTTTTTTCCGTCAGCATCTTTATCCTCTTTGCCGCTGAAGATCTTTTCAAGAAAAGTTTTCTTTTCCTTTTTTCCGGTATCGACCGAAGCGATGTTTATCTCATTGTCGATCGACGGCTGGATAGCCTGGATGAAAGCATTCTGAAGAACCTGGACAATGGCATACCAGATGTTGGCCGTAGGATTTTCCACGTTTCCCCGGAAAGGAATTTTTGTTGCAACCTGGTCTTTGCTTTGATTTTCAAATACCTCTCCCAGGCCGCCGGCCAGACCCTCCCACATTTTCCTGAAAACATTGTCCTCGCGGTCTTCTTTTCCCAGCACGTCAAGGTCCTGCAGCAAAGGTTTGACATAACCTTCGAAACGTCCTTCCTTCGCGGCCACTTCCGTATAAAGGCCGAATTTTCCTTTGTTTACATCGATTTTCGCATAGGCCTTAAAGAAGTCATTCAGCTTTACGAGGTTAATGTCCTTTGCCTCCGCATTCATGTCGTAGGTGGCGATCTCGGCCAGGGGATTTAATTTCATGTTAAACGTCAGCTCACCATCGTACACATTTGCGCTCGCACGTATAGATGCCGGTAATACTGCCGCTGAGTCATAACTGTTTTTCAGATTCAATGCCAGTACCTGCAGGTTCGTCATCTGTACATCGACTTTTGGATTGGATTGATTGTCGATGTATTGGACACGACCGTTATTGATCTCCAGCCGGTTCACTCGCAGCGGCATGAATTCATCTGCGAGGTTGTCAAATTTCGCAGAGTCTTTTCGCACGGTTTCCGGCTCGACTTTCTCCTTGGTGAATCGTATCATCGGACTTTCAAAAATTGCCTCACCGACAATGGACCCGTGGAAAAGGGCCTTCCATTCGATTGAAAGGTCAATAACGGATGCTGAAAGGAAGGGTGTTTGTTTCCCTGAAACCGAGTCAACCTTGTTCAGGTATACGCTGTCAATTTTATAGGCGCCGCGGATGATCGCCAGATCGATATCTTCAATATGGCCGTAATATCCCTCCATGTTGGCCAGTGATTTGTTAGCATAGTGCAGAATGATGTAGGGAAGGATCAACCGGATGACGATCACCGCGGCGATGACAATAAGGATGGTCTTGAACGTTTTAGTGGTGGTCCACCCGCGTTTATGCTGAGTCATTTGAATACGATGCTGTTGGATTACAGAACAGACCTAAAATTAAATGCCATTGGCTGAGACCCGATCCTAACCGACTAATTATCAGAATATTACCTAAATCAGCAAACGAGCTGACCGGGAGGCTTCTGTTGTTCGTCAAAGAGGTCTATATTAATGGTGTCATCATAAATCTCGAAATATGAAATGTGCAGTAATTTTTTGGTGCCTTATACTCATGGGGCAGAGCGGGTTTTCGCAGATTGACTTTAAGAAATTGAAAAAAGCTATCGGGGGCAAAGGCGAGCTTTCCACCGAGGAGGTGGCAATGGGTTTGAAGGAAGCGCTGACCAAAGGTGTTTCGACCGGCTCCGACAAGGTTTCGCAGCCTGATGGTTATTTCAAGAATCCCGCAATCAAAATTCCGTTTCCGCCGGAGATAAAGCAGGTGGAGACGCGGCTTCGGCAAATTGGTCTCGATGAGCAGGTGGATGAATTTGTGTTATCCTTGAATCGGGCAGCCGAAGATGCCGGAAAGGAAGCGAAGGCGATTTTTATTGCGGCCATCAAACAGATGACCATCGACGACGCATGGGCGATATTAAAAGGCGAAGATGATGCCGCAACGCAGTACCTGAAACGGACAACGTCGCTGCAGCTGAAGGAAAAATTCAAGCCCGTCATCCAGAATTCGCTGAACAAAGTGAATGCGACCAAGTATTACAGTAACCTGATCAACAGTTATAATAAGATCCCCCTGGTCTCCAAGGTGAATCCTAATCTCGATGATTATGCCACCGACAAAGCGATCGAGGGCTTGTTTGTAATGATCGCGAAGGAAGAGAAAGATATCCGGAAGGATCCTCTTGCGCGGACTTCCGACCTCCTGAAAAAGGTCTTTGGAGCCCAGTAGCTATCTGCTTACAAGGCTCTTTCGTAGAACCCGGCGGTTTTCACCAGCCTGACGGTGTCGCCATGACAGTCGATGCCAATACCTGCTTCGACAATCGTGTAACCGGCACAATGCGCTTTTGCGGTGGTGGTATTAGAAGCGGTCAGAAGTTGTGAACCAAAAGCCACTACCAGGAGGCAGAGACCGATAATCGTAAATAAGATTCTTTTCATCTGGTTACGGAAATTTGTGATCAGTACAACCATTTGATCCGAACCAGAGGGGTCTAATTGGTAAGGCAGCTGGATCAAACCTGGCATCCTTTATCCCGGATGCGCTTTGCAAATATACGGAAAAGGGCAGCCGGACGACGTAAGTTTTGGCAGAAATTTTAACTTTTTCGGAAAATACGGCTCAAAAGACCGTTTTGTGCGCACACAGAAAAAGGTTGAAAAATCATTAATTTCGTTAAAAAATGGGTTTGAGAGACTGTTAGCGTTTGGTAGCCTGCCTGTTAGGGAAAAAATCCAGAAGTAAGAATTGAACAGAATTGCTAATAAAGTACCTGTAGGTCAGGCATCTATCACAAGAAGGGAGGACTTTCCTCAACCGCGTTCCGTTTTTTTAAAGGTTTCCCCATCCGGGATTTCTCGCCGGGCGCAAAATAATGCCGTGCGGTGGCATCGGTTTTAAGGCAGATCTGTATCAACCAAATTTCAACAACAAAATATCAGGATCATGGGCTCAGTCACTATTCCATCCGAGGATACAATCACTTTTAAGGATTTTAGCGAAGGAAATTCCGTACAGGTCAGAACGGTCGTGCGCGATACACAAAAGGAATTCGAAAAGGGCAAGACCGTCACTGTAGTTCATCTCGACCACGAGGCAAAGGGCAGGATCGTGTCAGAACCACTCGTTATTGAAGAAAAGACTGAAGACGGCGGCCAGGTGCTTTCGTTGATCGTAGAAAAGGTTTAAAACCATCTTTTTGCTATCATTTGAGCAAGGCACAAGCTCAAAATCACCAACCATGCCGGCCGGCAAGAAAAAATTACCTTTTTTTAAACATTTGATTAAATCTTTCGTTTAACCGGTAAGAAGTGATTATTTTGCATGGTTAGGACTTATGGCTAAATCAAAACGAGAAGCTGTCGACAAGACAACGGAGCAAAAGATAAAGGAAGCTGCACAGCAGGTTTTTACGCAAAAAGGATATGCCGCTACCAGAACCCGTGATATCGCGGAAGCTGCCGGAATCAACCTCGCCCTGCTCAATTATTATTTCCGAAGCAAGGAGAAGCTTTTCGAGATCATTATGATGGAGAAGCTCGCCAGGTTTTTCGGCACCGTCGCGCCGCTGTTCGATGATCCTTCAACAACGTTGGATCAAAAAATTTCGGCCGTGGCAGAAGGCTATATTGATATGCTGCTTCAAAGTCCGGACCTGCCCTTGTTCGTACTGAGCGAGATACGCGCAAATCCCGAGCGATTTCTGAGCAAGATACCGCTGGCCAAGGTTCTGGAGTCCGACTTCTTTAGACAATTGAAAACCATAAGACCTGATCTCCATCCGGTACACTTTATGATGAATATTGTCAGCCTGTCCGTATTTCCGTTTATCATGAAACCGGTGTTGGAGTCCGCCGGCATCGTCACGCCAAAAACCTTTGAAACGATTGCCCGTGAAAGGAAGAAGCTGATTCCGCAATGGATAAGCGCCATGCTGAAACCGTAAAATTTTTTGCTTGTTGTTTAAACAAATGATTAAAACGAAAAATCAAATATTAATGAAAAATTTCATCATTATTGTGCTGTTGGCTTTCGTTTCGCCTGCGCGGGCGCAACAAACTGTTCCGCTGACGCTGGCGGATTGTCATGCGAAAGCAGAAGCCAATTATCCGCTCGTGCGTCAGCGCGAACTCATTCAAAAGAGCGGGGAGTTTTCAATCAGCAATGCGTCGAAAGGACGATTGCCGCAGCTGATGATTGCAGGACAATACACGACGCAATCCGATGTTACGGGGCTGCCGGTTCAATTGCCTGGCGTTGACGTTCCCACATTAAGTAAGGAACAGTATAAAGTTTATGGCGAGGTAACCCTTCCGCTATACGATGGTGGTGTAGTAAAGTACCAGAAGCAGGCGCATGAAGCAGGCACAAGAGCAGAGGCGCAGAAACTGGAGGTTGAACTGTATCAATTAAAAGACCGGATCAACCAGCTGTTTTTCGGTATCCTGCTGCTGGATGAACAGCTGAAGCAAAACGATCTTCTCAAAGAAGACATTCAGCGGGGCATACTAAAAACCGAGGCGGCTATCGAAAATGGAACGGCTTTCAGAAGCAGTGCCGACGTGTTGCGGGCTGAATTGCTCAGGGCGGGCCAGCATACGGTAGCGCTCGCGACAGTCCGGTCAGCGTACATCACCATGCTATCCCGGTTTACAGGTATCGATACGGGCAATCTGGTGCTGGAGAAACCGCAACAAATTGTTCTTCGTCCCGGGATCAACCGCCCCGAGATGTCGCTTTTTCACTTCCAGGAACAAACGCTGGACGTGCAGGACCGGATGCTGGCATCGCGCAATCTTCCGCGGCTTAACGCTTTTGTGCAGGCAGGTTATGGCCGGCCCGCACTCAATATGCTGAGCAATGATCTGGATTCGTACTACATCGGCGGTCTGCGGTTAACCTGGAATCTCACCGGACACTACACGCATAAAAAAGAAAAGGCTTTGCTCGACCTTCAGCGCGACAACATCGCCCTTCAGAAAGAGACCTTTCTTTTCAACACCGATCTTTCGGTCCACCAGCAAAATGCCGAAGTCGTAAAGTTTCAGCAACTCCTTGCTTCGGACGAAGCGATCATTGCGCTCCGCGCCAGTATTAAAAACACCGCTGTCGTGCAACTGGAGAATGGCGTGATCAGTCCCAATGATTACCTGAAGGAAGCTTCTGCCGAAGACCAGGCCAGGCTCTCCAAGATCCAGCACGAAATTCAATTACTGCTGGCGCAGTACACACAACAAACGCTTACAGGCAATTTATAACACCACATCGATATACGCATGAAACCATCCATTATCACAATCGCAATCATTCTCCTCGCATCCTGTTCCGGCAAAGAAAATCCGTATGATGCAACTGGCACGTTCGAGGCTGTTGAAACCATTGTTCCTGCTGAAGTCGCCGGTACGATCCAGGTCTTCAATGTGTCCGAAGGGGTGTCTATCGCGAAAGGCGCTACCGTCGGATACATTGACAGTATTCAGCTTTATCTAAAGAAAAAGCAGGTGCTGGCGCAGATCCGGTCGGTGCTGAGTAAGCGACCGGATGTAGCCACCCAGTTAGCTGCCCTCGAAGAGCAGCTTCGCCAGGCGGAAAAAGAAATGCAACGCATTGCCAGGCTCCTCAAATCCGATGCTGCCACGCAAAAGCAGTATGATGACGCGAGCACCCAGGTAAAAATTATCGAAAGGCAAATCGACGCGCAGACTTCCACGCTCGGCATTGCAACGGCGAGCCTGACAGAAGAGACACTGCCACTGCGGGTGCAGATTGAACAGCTGAACGATCAGCTGAGCAAGTGCAGGATCGTCAATCCCGTGGCCGGAACGGTGCTGACGAAATACGCTGAGGCGTATGAGATGACCGCTGTCGGAAAGCCACTTTATAAGATCGCAGACCTGTCGACCATCATCCTCAGAGCATATGTTACCGGTGAGCAATTGCCTGGTTTAAAGTTAGGACAACCTGTAACGGTGTTGACGGATCAGCCCGATGACGCTTATAAGGAGTACCCGGGCACTGTCACCTGGATCAGCGACAAGGCAGAATTTACACCGAAGACTATCCAGACAAAGGATGAACGCGCCAACCTGGTTTATGCTGTGAAGATCAGCGTGAAGAATGATGGTCAATTGAAGATTGGAATGTACGGCGAGGTAAAGCTTTAAGCTATGAATGCGGTAGTGGTAGATTGTATTTCAAAGGTGTACGGCAGAACCAGTGTCCCCGCCGTCGACCAGGTTTCGTTCACGGTCAGCAAGGGTGACATCTTCGGGCTGATCGGTCCGGATGGTGCCGGCAAGACCACGCTTTTCCGGATCCTTACAACGCTGCTGCTACCGGATGGAGGTACGGCAAAAGTTGATGGCTTTGACGTCGAAAAAGATCTCTGGGAGATCCGGCGGACAGTGGGATACATGCCCGGGAAATTTTCGCTGTACCAGGATCTGACCATCGCAGAAAATCTGAATTTTTTTGCCACGGTATTCGGAACGACTGTCCGCGAGAACTACCATTTGATCCGGGATATTTATGTTCAGATCGAGCGATTCAAGGATCGCAGGGCCGGAAAACTATCCGGTGGTATGAAACAGAAACTCGCATTGTGCTGTGCGCTGATCCATAAACCAACCGTATTGTTCCTCGATGAACCGACAACCGGGGTAGATCCGGTGTCGCGGAAGGAATTCTGGGAGATGCTGAAAAAGCTTAAGGCTGAAGGCATTACGATCGTCGTATCAACGCCTTACATGGATGAAGCGGCGCTGTGCGACAGGATTGCGCTGATGGCAGGTGGAAAATTACTTTCAATAGACAGCCCCGGCAATATCGCCAGTGCATACCCCGGCAAGCTGTATGCCGTGAAAGGCGACGACATGTACAAGCTTTTAAAGCTATTGGCTTTGTATGAACACACCGTCGACAGTTATGCTTTCGGTGAATACGCGCATGCATCATTCCGGAACAATGATAACAATGCGGTGCTACGCTACCTTGAAACGCATGGGGTTCACGATGTCGTCATCGCGCCGGTGAAGCCCGGCATTGAAGACTGTTTCATTAAACTTTTACAGAACTGGGATGGCGACCGTGATACAGACCAATAAGCTCACGAAAAGATACGGCAGTTTTACGGCGGCCGACGCGATAACCTTCGAGGTTCAGCAGGGCGAGATCTTCGGGTTTTTAGGCGCGAATGGCGCGGGAAAAACGACGGCGATGCGCATGCTGTGCGGGTTGTCAATACCAACGTCCGGTGAGGCGACGATCGCGGGATTTGACATCTACAAACAGACCGAGCAGATCAAAAAGAATATCGGGTACATGAGCCAGAAATTCTCGCTCTACGATGATCTGACGGTCACTGAAAACATCAGTTTTTTCGGTGGTATATACGGACTGAGCAATGTACAGCTGAAGCGCAAACGCGACGAACTGATAACCCGGCTTGGCCTTGGGCAGGAAGCCAATAAACTTGTCGCTTCCCTGCCATTGGGTTGGAAACAGAAACTTTCATTTTCTGTTGCAGTACTGCATGAGCCGAAGGTCGTGTTTCTCGATGAGCCTACCGGGGGCGTTGACCCGGTGACACGCCGGCAATTCTGGGACCTTATCTACGAGGCCTCGGCGGGCGGCGTGACCATTTTTGTGACGACCCATTATATGGATGAAGCGGAGTATTGCAACCGTATCTCCATCATGGTAGATGGCCGCATCGAAGCGCTTGATACGCCCCGACGTCTCAAGGAACGGTTTCGGGTATCAACGATGGACGATGTATTTTATCAACTGGCCCGCGGCGCCAAACGCGGCGATTAAAACAAGTACTATGAAACAGTTCATCGTCTTTGTGCGGAAAGAATTCGCGCACGTTTTACGGGACCGGAAAACGCTGCTGATCTTATTCGGCATGCCGGTCGTACAAATTCTCATCTTCGGTTTCGCATTAACAAACGAAGTGAAGAATGCGAAGATCGTTATCGCCGACTATGCGAAAGACCCGGCCGCGCAGCAGATCATTTCAAAGATTGAAGCCAGCCGGTATTTCGAAGTAGAACGTTCCGTCATGCGGGCCGCGGAAATCGAGGATGCTTTCCGTCAAGGACGGATAAAACTGGCGGTGGTATTTCCCCTGAATTTCAACCACGCGTTGCTACACGAGAACAGTGCTTCCATACAGGTAATCGCCGATGCATCTGATCCGAATGCCGCAACGACGTTGTCCAACTATCTGAACGCCATCGTGCAGGATTATCAAACGGACATGAACCAGAATTTATCGGTTCCTTATCGCATCATCACGGAAACGCGGATGCTGTATAATCCCCAGTTAAAAGGCGTTCATAATTTTGTGCCGGGAGTGATGGCGCTCGTCCTGATGCTGGTATGCGTGATGATGACAGCAATCTCCATCGTCCGGGAGAAGGAAAACGGTACGATGGAGGTTCTGCTCGTCTCGCCATTTAAACCGTTGCTGGTGATCCTTTCGAAGGCGGTGCCTTACCTGCTGCTTTCGTTGGTGAATGTGACAACCATCCTGTTGCTGAGCGTTTTTGTTCTTAAGCTGCCGGTCAACGGTAGTATTATGCTGCTCTACGCTGAGAGCATTCTTTTCATCATTACCTGTCTTGCTGTCGGGATTTTTATTTCAGTGAGGACGAATTCCCAACAGGTGGCGATGTTGATTTCACTGATGGGCATGATGCTGCCAACGATTCTTTTCAGCGGCTTTATGTTTCCCATTGAAAACATGCCCCGCGCGCTTCAACTGATCTCCAACATTGTTCCTGCGAAATGGTACTACATCATTGTGAAGTCGATCATGATCAAGGGCCTGGGTTTTTCCGCCATCTGGAAAGAAAGCCTGATACTCGCCGGTATCACCTTATTTCTCCTGGGTGTGAGTTTGAAGAGTTTTAAAATACGCCTCGCATGAGAACCATACGATTTTTATTGCAGAAAGAATTCAGGCAGATATTCCGGAACAAGACCATCCTGGCAATGATCCTGGTCATGCCGTCTGTACAGCTTATCGTACTGCCCCTGGCGGCAGATTATGAGATCAAAAATATTAACATCGCGATTGTCGATAATGACCGGTCGCCTTATTCGGCAAGGTTGACTTCAGCCATCGTAGCGTCCGGGTACTTCCGGTTGACCCATCATGGTACTTCTTATCCGGAAGGGTTTCAGGCGATCGAGACGGATGCGGCTGACCTGGTGCTTGAAATACCCGCGGGGTTTGAACGAAATCTTGTCCGCGAAGAAGAAGAGAAAGTTCTGGTTGCGGTGAATGCGATCAACGGAATGAAGGCCAACCTGGGCGGCGCGTACCTCGCGAGCATTATCCGTAACTTTAATCGTGACATCCGGGCGGAGCTTGTCGGCCCGCAAACGGTGAACCCCTTCCCGGCGGTCGAAGTTGTGTCCCTGAACCGGTTCAACACACAGCTGAACTATCGCGTTTTCATGGTTCCCGGGATTCTTGCCATACTCGTAACCATGATCGGTGGTTTTCTTTCCGTGCTGAACATTGTGAAAGAGAAAGAGGCCGGTACCATTGAGCAGATCAATGTAACGCCGATCCGCAAGCATCATTTTATCCTGGGCAAGCTTATTCCATTCTGGGTGCTGGGAAATGTCGTGTTCACGATCGGTCTTTGTATAGCCTGGCTGATCTACGGTATTGTGCCTTTGGGGAACATCGCGGTAATGTACTGCTTTGTAGCGCTTTACCTCCTTTGTGTGCTGGGGTTGGGACTACTCGTTTCGACCTTTTGTGAGACGCAGCAGCAGGCGATGTTCATCATGTTCTTTTTTATGATGGTATTCATACTCATGGGAGGTTTGTTCACTTCCACCGACAGCATGCCGGGATGGGCCAGGATCGTATCGGAGATCAATCCTGTGACGCACCTGATCGAAGTTATGCGGATGGTCATGTTGAAGGGCAGTGGATTGACGGACGTACTGCGGCACATGGCCGTGGTCGCCATACTTGCCGTCATCTTTAACACCTGGGCGATTTTAAACTATAGAAAAACGACCTGACAGGTAACAAGAAGGGCCCGGTCGCCGTATGCAAAATCGGTCTGCAAAATGATTCTGGAAAAAATCGGGAATGTCTGAACTTCTTTTAAAATATTTTAGTCTGTACAACGACACCAAAATAAAGAATTTGCGCGTTTCTACTGGCATTTCCGAAGTGATCACCGATTTTGAAGGAGAGGAAGCGAAAAGCGAGTTCCAACGTTCATATTTGTTGGTTGCGTTGTTCACGCTGATCTTCCTGGCGTCGATCGTGAATTTTTTTCTGATCACGGACAGCATCGCCCAATTTTATGGTGGCATTGCCACGTTCATGATCATTCTTTCCTGTGTCGTCTTGTTTCTGGTGTATCAGATCGCCGTGCTGATCTACCTGAAGAACAAGATCGCTTTGCGGAAAAAGACATCAAAACTTTTCAAGATCGTCCATGCGCTGATCGAAACAAGCTTTCCGACGGCCGTGGTGTTCTATATGATGTATGAGTTTGACATGCTGTCGTTTATCGATTCGCCGGTCATTATGACGTACTTCCTGTTCATAATTCTTTCTGTTCTCCACCTCGATTTCAGCGTCAGCCTGCTGACCGGGCTTTTTGCGGCGGCACAATATTGCCTGCTGACATATTACGGCTTTCATTTTGTCGATGCGCCACCGTTGTACCAGTCGCCCGCGCCGGAGAACTCTTATTATGTCCGTTCCGTGATTTTGATATTTTGTGGAATAGGCGCTGCCTTTGTGTCGGCCGAGTTGCGCAACCGGATCAGGACGGCCTTCAATTCACAACAGGATCGCAACAGGCTTGAGCTGTTGTTCGGACAGCACGTTTCGCGCGAGGTATCGCGTGCGCTGATTGAAGGAACCGGTGCGACGAAGCGACTCGAAGCAACGGTGATGTTTGTGGATGTCCGGAATTTTACGGCCTTTGCCGATGTACACACCGCAGAAGAAGTAATTGATTATCAGAACAAATTTCTTGGCCCCGTGATCGATATTATCAATCAGCACCAGGGCGTTGTCTTCCAGATCCTTGGCGACGGATTGATGGCATGTTTTGGGTCGCCTGTAGAAAATGTACTGCACGCGGACATGGCGTTCCAGGCAAGCGTGGAAATACTCAAACGCATTCAGTATGATTCGGATAATGGCATCATCCCGTCAACAACGATCGGAATCGGGCTGCACAGCGGCGAAATGGTTACGGGCAATATTGGGAATGAGCAACGAAAACAATTTTCAATCAGCGGAACGCCGGTTATCGTGGCTTCCCGCATCGAACAGCTCAACAAAAAATACGACTCGCAGTTCCTGATCTCCGGTGAAGTGTTGAATCGTGTCGCGCCCGGCAAAATGAACGTTTCGTATCTCGGTGAAGAACCGCTTCGTGGTATTGGCAAACCGGTCGAAGTATACAAGGTGGATTTTACAAGGTAAAAAGGTCGTTCAGGCTATATGGCTGGTAGTTAGCAATCATCGCGATCAGAAAGACGATGATGGACGCCGTAAAACCAAACATGAAAAATGTGTACGCCCGTCGCAGCCACTTGTACTTCCGCGCCAGCACCTTACCGAGGTAGTAGATATCCTTGATCATGCTGCCATAAAGGTATTCGTAGTCTTTCATCATCTCGCGCATACCCCATTCGTAATCTTTCAACTCCATTTTATGGAAGTTTCCGAAGAACAGCAGGTTCGCTTTCTTGTCTTCAATATCCTTAGGATTGAATTTACCGGAGGTGACGTTTGGACGGGTGGCAAAAATCGCAAAGACAATGGTCACCAGGCAGGTCACCACCAGCATGAGGGTTGGGAGCAGGAGGTGCGGAAACTCGCCAAGTTTCCGGAACAACACACTGACGATGATGGACAGAATAATAGTATTGATCGAGATCATGATATTGGCCTTGGTATCGGCCATGCCGCTGAAGGTCACATGATTTTCGGATGTCGTGCGAAACATTGTCTCGATCCCGCGATCGGGCCGGGCGCTTTTTTCAAGTTTTGCCCGAAGCTTTTCGATCTCTTTATTCAGTTTTTTTTTGGAATGGTGTCCAGCCTCTCCGTTGTTGCGGATCAGGTCTTTCAGCTTCTTGACATTCTCCTTCTTTAACGGCTGCAGTACATTTTTGCCGTAGTCGGTAAAATATTCGTGCTGTTTGTAGAAGTCGAGGTTATACCGGATCCATTCGGCGTCATTTTTGAAATGCATCTCCTTCACCGTGGCAAATTCCTGGCGAAGGCACTGATTCCGGTCGTCGGTGTTCTGCATGGCCAAGTGATGCAGATCGGCATCACACAATACCTGGCCCATTACGTCCTGGGGATTTTGCGGCATCTGCGTCGCCATGATCGTTCGCTGGACATCGGTTATTTTGTTTTCCGACGCTCCCCATGTGCGCAACAGGTTGGCCGCTGTGTCGGCAGAAGCTTTTTCATGTTGCTCGCCGCCCTGCATGTAACCGATATCATGAAGCCAGGCGGCCACGAGTACGGTCTCCAGCTGCTGGCCATTCAGTTGGGTTGCCGTACCGATCTCCTCTGCAGCCCTGGCTACGTCCCGGGTATGCTGAAGGTTGTGAAAGACAAAATGCTCCGGCAGGTTCTGGCCCAATACCTCTTCGGCATATGCTTTTGCTTTCAGGACAAGTTCGGTTTCGACCATATTTTTTTAGCCAGATTAAACTTAAAACTAAGAAATTTTATAATTAGTTTACCTTCAACGGGTCGCATCCGTAGTAAGGTTACCCCATCGCGGGAATATTGAAAAACGATTGTAATAGTGAATGCATGATCCATCGGCATTGGTATACCTGTATCGTCGCTTTTCTTCTGTATGCCTTCACCCATACGGTGATGGCACAGCAGAAGGTATTGAGCATTTACTTTATCGGTGACGCGGGCGAACCGTCGCTTCCGGAAAATGGCCTTAAATCCTCTATTCTCGCACATTATGATTCGTCCGTCCGTGCTTCGTTCGTATTCCTCGGTGACAACATTTATCCCAAAGGGCTGCCACCCAAAAACGACCCCGACCGGGAACTGGCGGATTTTATGCTGAAGGCGCAGGTGGACCTGGCCACGGCTTTTTCCGGAATGGCTTATTTTGTTCCGGGAAATCACGACTGGCACCGCGATGGCAAGCACGGGTGGGAGCGTATCATCCTCCAGCAACAATGGATCGATTCGTTAAAAAATCCTTTGGTTCGCTTCCTTCCGAAGGGCGGATGTCCGGGACCGGTGGCTGTGACGCTGGGGACGGATGTTGTTATGATCGTTATTGATTCGCAATGGTTTCTGCATCCCTGGGATAAGCCCCGGGGGGAGGACAGTCCATGTGAAATGAAACAGCCGGAGGACGTCGCGCTGCAGTTACAGGAATTGCTCGAACGCCACAAGGGCAAGCGAATTATTGTTGCAGCCCATCACCCGATATTCACCTATGGTGAACACGGGGGTTCATTTACGCTGAAGGATCACCTGTTTCCGCTGACCGCGTTTGACTCGTCCAATCTTTATATACCCATGCCGATCATCGGGTCGGTGTACCCGCTCTACCGCAAACTCATTGGAAGCCGCCAGGATGTAGCCCATCCGTTGAACAAGCAGTACCGGAATCTTATCCGGAATGTCCTTGAACAACACACCGGTATCGTATATGCGAACGGGCACGAACATACTTTGCAATACAGTGTGAAGGACAGCATCCATTATGTTACCAGCGGTTCCAGTGTTAAGGTAAGGCATGTCAGGAAGAAAGGATATGCGCAATTCGTGTCGGCACAACTTGGTTATGTCCGGATGGATGTATTCGGCGACGGAACAGCAGCGTTGCTTTATTTCGAGGTATTAAAGGAGAAGCCTGTTTTTCAGGTCAGCCTCAAAGCACCGGAACAGCAAGTCGCCTCAGCCGACGAGGTGATACCGCCTACCGGACATTTCGTAAAGGTTCATGCGAGTGACCGGTATACGCGGAAGCGAACCAGCCGTTGGTTGGGCGAGAACTACCGGATGGAATGGAAACAGGATCTTGACGTTCCGGTGTTCGACCTTAGCGGTTGGAAAATTGTTCAAAAGGGCGGCGGAATGCAAACCCTTTCGCTGCGGCTTGAGGATTCCGTCGGGAATCAGTTTACGCTGAGGAGCGTTGAGAAATATCCG
>DASPJC010000294.1:0-3108 GCA_035628815.1 Ohtaekwangia sp.
CGCTGGTGGTCGTTATGCATATCGCCAGCGGGAAACTTTACCTCGTCGATGGGCTTGCGTTTGGTATAGTACAGCAGCGCGCCCATGGAAAGAATGGGGACATGATTGAATATACAAACCGGCGTATTTACGCCGGCTTTACCCAATTCCCGCCCGAGCCATTCGAACTGAGCATCGTCCAGCTGATAGCCCTTTGTTCCATTAATACTGTCCAGTGCGATGAAGTACCATCCATTTTTTTCAAAGGAGTAATAACGCGAAGGCATGCCCAGCTCCTGCATGGCCCACTGCTTGCCGTATCGGCTGTCTTTTTTATATTCCGCGTCAGATCTTTCATCCGGACCGTACCAGACATCATGGTTTCCAAGGGCGCTGTAAAGGGGGAGTTTATTGTGTGTTTTTACAACCCTGTTCCATGCCGCCCACCGCGCTTCGACCGTTTGCAGCGTTTGCTTGTTCTCATCCATTACAGTGTCGCCCGTATTGATGATCATATCCGGTTTGTCGGCCAGCGCATTGATCTCCTGCATAACCTGGCTAAAATAATTTTCGGCATGAGGTTTATCCAAAATATGCACATCGGTAATATGGGCTATACGCAGGGCTCTCTCCCGTGTTGCCGACGGCCGCGCATTCAATTCACGCGCGGTTAGAAATGTTGACGGCATCAGGGCGCCTATCGCGCCGGCAGCCGCCGCGTTCTTCAAAAAGGTTCGTCTTGAATTCATGCTTTGATTGTTTAAGAAAAAAAAACACCCGGGGCATTACTCCCGGGTGTTACCAAACCCAACTATCTATTGATCCATAATTCGCTGTCAAGGTCATCGATCGCCGCACCAAATTGGCGTTGTAACGCCGCGTTGTAGTTCACAGTGTTATTGGTAACTTCCGTCACGGGATATTGCCAGCGCTTTGGAATTTGTCCGCCGTTACCAGTGCCCGGACCGCTGTGAAAGGAAGGGTATCCCGTTCGCCTGTAGTTGAAATATGCCTCCTGACCGGAGTTTTGAAAAAATGAAAGGTATTTCTGGGTGATGATCTGTTCAAGCCCCGCTTCATTGTCGCCGGCATATTGAACTTCAGGCTGCGCCAGGTAATCATTAACGGAAACCGTTACCATTCCAAGCAGTTCGTCATTGTCCGATTCCGTGATGCTGATGGATGTGCCTTCTTCTATCCCAAGGAAGTCCATGGATGCCCTGATACCATTTTCATAATGTTCCGCGGCATTGCCTGCGATCCATCCGCGGTTGATCGCCTCGGCGAGTGTAAAACAAAGTTCCGCATAACCGAGTTGAAGCGCAGGCTCCGGGCCTGCGAGTGTACCGTAGTAACGTTTCTGGTTCGCAAAGGAATACTCGCCATTTCCCGCTTTGAAAGTCATATCGTCCAGCGCTTCACCGGATGGGGCGCCGGCGTAGGCATCGAAATCATCAGGTGCGATGCCATCGTTAAGTCTGGCTTTCGCAGGATTGCATGTCACAAAAACACGAGGATCATTTAAATCGGTGAGGCTCTTCACAAAGGTCTGTGCCATGTTATACCGCCCCTTGTCGAACCCGCGGTTACCGGGATTCGTGGGATAGAGGTTAGACGTCCCGTTGTAGACGTACTGCATATTGTCGTCGAGGCCTTCCATCAGGGGATAGGTTTCGGGATTTTCGACAACCTGCCTGAAGCGGTTGACAACATTCAGTTCCGGATCACTTTCCTTCTTACTCAAGCTCATCAGCACGCGAAGCCTGAAAGTGTTGACAGCCTTTTGCCACTTCGTGAGATCATTGCTGAAATACAAATCCCCCGCGAGCGTCCGGTCACCGGATTGAATCAATGCAGATAATTCATCGTTCGACTGATCGAGCCATGTCAGTACCTGCAGATAAATATCCTTTTGAGGGGTATAAACAGGTGCTTCATTCTCCAATCCCTGCAATGCCTCTGTCAACGGGAGATCGCCAACGCGCTGGCTCATCCTCACATAGAAATATGACTTGAGGAACTTGCCGATAGCCGAATAAGGATTCATCTCCGGCACACCTGTGCGCAGCGCTTCCTCTTCCATTTTGACAATATTTTTCAACGTCATGAAATTAAGTGTGGCGGATGCCCAGTATTCGTTCGTACCATAGTAATTGTAGTTGCAGCACCAGTATTGATTATGCCGGTGTTCCAGCGACCAGGGGCGCTCATAGAGATCGTTTAGTACGCCGTTTAATATAAGCGACGGCGGTGCCGTATTGGGCCTGTTTTGATTTTGTTCGAGGTCCTCAAAATCCTTACAGCCCCACAGGAGGAACACGAATAATAAGCTTAGCGATATATATTTTGAACGTCTCATAATCTTAGAAAGTAATGTTGATGTTTACGCCGTATCTTCTCATTGTCGGTGTTTGTAATCCAGACCCGGGCTGGTCGTACGACGCATACTGTTCAACGTCGATGTCTTTCTTTTCAGCGAAGTAAAGGAGGTTACGACCGATGAGGGAGACACTGGCCCGTTTGATAAATGTCTTTTCAAGAACAGCAGCCGGCACGTTGTAAGAAATGATCACTTCACGCAGTTTGACAAATGACCGGCTGATAAGGTTGCTTTCATTGGTATTGTAATACCGGCTGATCCAGTCTTGCAGGAAGGTCGGGCTGGTATTATCGGCGAACGTCAGTTCACCCATGTTAGTGATGTTTCCCTCAAGGTCTACGACCGGTGTTCCGCCCGTCACTACCAAACCGGGACCTACCCAGGATTTCACACCCAGATAATCCTGGTACCGCGCCTCACCCATGGCACCCTGTACAGTTTCAATGTGCCGTCCGCCCCGGAATGTTTGCTGCTGTACATAGTCTGCGATCACGCCGCCGACACGTCCATCAAACTGAAAACTGAAGCCCCACTGTTTGTATGAGAAACGATTGTTAACGCCCCAAACCCAATCGGGATTGGTGTATCCCAAAAAACGCCGGGAGTTACCATTCAAGGTCGACAGTGGAATGGGACGACCATCCTCGGTATTAACGATTTGCCCGTCGGGTGTTTTTACCAGCGCTGAGCCCCAGAACTGGTCGATCCTTTCACCCGTTTGACGGAAAGCGTCAAGGTTTTGCACATTC
>DASPJC010000295.1:0-4090 GCA_035628815.1 Ohtaekwangia sp.
ACATAATCGCTTATCCGGCAATCATGATCGACCCGTACGCCTGTATTCAGGATACAATGATTGCCGATGGTGGCCCTGGCCTGTATAATTGCGCCATGTAAAATCATATCCCCGGTTCCAACCGCGGCGCGGCGCGAAATAATTGCAGATGGATGAATGGCGTTGGTGAATCCGTGCTTCGTATTGAGGGAGACGCGGCGCCGCAATGCGTTATCGCCAATCGCGACGATTGCCATCGCCTCCGGATAAGCCGTGGCGTCGTACACACCCCGCTGCGGGACGCCAAAAAGTTCGTCGTCGTACTTCGGATCGAACAGCGCCACGACTTCAACGCCCTGCGCCTGCAGGCAATCCAGCACGACCCGCGCATGTTCTCCACCACCCTGAAGTATCACCTTATCCATTGCCTCTGAATTTTTCCATCGTTACAGACGACGCGCTACTAATACCCTCTGCCTTGAATACCTTCAGCGCCGTCAAAAATAAAATTTTCACATCCAGCGTAAAGGAAATGTTGCGCACATACCACACGTCGTATTCAAACTTTTCGCGCCATGAAATCGCGTTCCGGCCATTAACCTGTGCCCAGCCTGTGATGCCCGGTCGTACGTCATGCCGTAATTGCTGCGTTTCATTATACAAAGGTAAGTACTCTACCAATAACGGCCGGGGTCCCACAAACGACATCTCACCCTTCAGCACGTTGAATAACTGTGGCAGTTCGTCAAGGGACGTTTTTCTGATCAACCGCCCGACACCCGTGAGCCGGTCCTTGTCGGGTAACAGCGCTCCCGTTGCGTCCATGGCATCCGTCATGGTCTTAAATTTAATAACGCGGAATATCCTGCCCTTTTTTCCCGGGCGATCCTGTGTAAACCAGACCGCACCTTTGTTTGCGATCGCCAGTGCCAGCATCACCAATATGAAAACAGGTAATGTCACCAGCATCGCGAGTGCAGCAAAAATCCGGTCAAAAAAAGGCTTGATAATGTTTACGTACATGACCTATAAGGACGCAAAGCTAAAAAGATGCTGGTTTACGAGATGCACATCGTATTTCGACTGCGCCAGCCGGTAACTGGCCTCTCCCATATCGACGATAAGTTTCGGATCGGCAATATAGCGTTGCATTGCCTGGACCAACGCTGGTGCATCCCTGACAGGAACGATGAAACCATTGTGTCCGTCCTTCACCGTCTCACGACACCCCGGATTGTCGGTCGTGATGATCGCTTTTCCCATTGCCATGGCTTCAAGAATAGTACGAGGTGTACCCTCCCGGTAGTAGGATGGCAATACAAACACCGACGCGGCGGCGATTCCGGCCCGTACGTCTTTCTGAAAACCCAGGTATTCAATAATGCCCCGGTCTGCCAATTGCTGCACCTCGTTCATGTCGATCGAGTCAGGATTATGCTCGTCTGGCAAACCAACAACCTGAAACCTGACCTTTTCGCGGTGTTCGTTTTTCAGGATTTCGGCAGCTTCCAGAAACTGGACAATCCCTTTCGCGCGGATCAGGCGGGCGATGAGTAAAAAAACAACTGGCTGGAGTACCGCCGGCGTTCTGGTGTAATGCTTCAGATCGACCCCCGACCCTGCTGTAATCGTCATGGCCGTACCGGGCCCGATCAGTCTACGGGACATGAAATAATACTGATCATCCGGATTTTGAAATGCAATGAAGGCCAGTCGTTTTAAGGCAAAACGATAGAGCGCGTGGATCACCCGTTGAACAAGTCTTTTGCGAAAGGTCGGGGCTCCGGTGTCCAGATAACCGAGACCGGTGATCAGCGCCAATGTCTTCATTCGTGGCTTCAGGCGCGCAGCAATATTACCGTAAATAACAGGTTTAATGGTGTAGGTAATGAGCAGGTCAGGATCAAAAGTCCTGAATATGCCGCGTAGTGCGCTGATGGTTTTCAAGTCCTCCCATGGATTGAATCCTGTCCTGGAAAGTGTGACGTGCTGATACCGAACGCCGATCGCGCGAAGTTGGCTGATCACTGCCTCATCGTATCCGGGCGCGAGGGCGAGTACTTCATACCCGCTGTTGACGAGGGCTTCGAGGAGGTGCTTGCGGAAGTTAATCAGTGAAAAAATATAACTTCCCAATACAATGGCGCGCTTAGGCTGTGGATGGTGCATGGGAGCGTACAGGGTTCGGCTTAATCTTTCTTTTCAGACGGTTAACGACGGGATGGTATTGATAGTAATACCCGTACGCCATGAGAAAAAGAAATGGAAAAATGATGGTTCGATGGCGGGCAATCAGGCCGATATTGTTCTCGAACAGTCCTACGGACAACACGTAAATTACCACAAACGCTGTTACAAAGGTCGACAACCTGTGACGAAGCGAATCCTTCAGAAATCGTTGAAGAGGTCTCCGGTTTAGCAGCAGCAGGAAAAGCGCGAAGTTGATTTCGATGGCTGAGGCAAGGGTAAGCAAATTAGTCCCCTCCCATAAGAACGGGCGTGCCAGCACATCGACAACGCCGCGTGGAATGGATGTAAATCCGCCGCTTTTCTGCTCCAGCGCACCTGTTCCGAAATCGTTGTTCCGCAGTACACCCTGTTGCAGGGTGGCAATCGAATCGCCGGAAAATTCCTCAAGCCCCCATTGTGCGGATAGCGTATTCAGGATGTACAGCAGCAGCACCGTACCGAGACCAACTTTCAAAATCCTCACGGAGAAGACATCCCTGACGTTGAGAATAAAAAAAGCTGCAATGGCCATCGCCGCCATGTAAGCAACGGGGGGCCTAAACGCATACAGAATGGCGAGCCCGAACACGATCCGCAGGTAGTATAATTTCTTATCGGCTATGCCATAGCAGATAAAGCCGAGGCCCAGGAACATGAAAGCATCCTTTCCGATGGTCGATGTCCAAAACCACAAAGCCGGAAAGAGGAATAACAACAGCGCCAGGTACCGTTGCTGCAAGGCGGGATAATTGATGATAAATGCTTTCATGAGCAGTACCAGTCCTGCAAAACACACCAGTGAGAACAGCATATACATGCCGAACATACTGTTTCCGGTGATGATCATGAACAATGCCGCCGGGTAGGCGACAAAATTTGTATAAAACAATTCGCCATTGCGCCAGAGCGTTTTGTCGGTAAAGGGCGAGAAATCCCAACGCTTGAAGTACTCCGCATACACGGCGGCATAATTGTCATAAATAAAGGCGTCGACCGAACCGCCACTCAGGTTGATGGCATAATACATATAACTCGCGGTACCAATAATGCGGAAGACAACGCCCAGTAGATAGTTCCGGGACTGGACCGGATCCAGGGAGAAACTCCTGGGCTTGATCCAGGCCGTGACAATCAACAACAGGATCACCGAAAAAATCGCGCCTACCATATTCTCCAAAATTACACAAAGTTTGAAAGATGGCGCGTGTGGCGCCGCTTGTCACTAGGCTTTCGTTCTGTTTTTTATGGCTTCCTGATAGACCTGGTCAGTCTGCGCGAACATCTTGTCCAGTGAAAAATTATCCTGTAGACGCCGGGTGCCCCTGATCTCAAATGCGTGGCGGAATTCTTCGTTCTCATACTGTCGCATGGCAGCCGCTATCTCGCCGGGACGACGTGGATTCACCACGACGGCACTATCGTCCACCACTTCAGGGATGGCGCCAACGTTCGTCGTGATGATGGCAGTACCGGCGGCCATGGCTTCCAGTAAAACCAATCCAAAGCCTTCCGTAACGGAACTTAAAACGAATACATCAAAAGCGCTCATGAGTTCGGGCACGTCCGCGCGAAAGCCCAAAAACTTTACATCAATCTTTAAATTACCGGCATGTTTGATAAGACCCTCGCGCAAGGGGCCGTCACCGGCGATAACAAGGTGTGTCTTACGCCGCGTTTGGGCGACATATTCCGCATAGGCTGACAAAAGGGTGTCGATCGATTTTTCTTCCACCAGGCGTCCCACAAAACCAAACACGAGGTCGTTTTCACCAGCCTGCCAGTCGGCGCGTAGTTGTGTTATTTTGCCAGGGTCGATTCCCTCGAACTGGGAAAGTCTCAAACCGTAATAGACGACTGCGATTTTATCAACGTTCACGCCACG
>DASPJC010000296.1:0-13299 GCA_035628815.1 Ohtaekwangia sp.
CTTGCTGGCCCCTTTGGTTATTGGCCTGTATTGGAAAGAGGCGAATCGCACAGGCGCCACGATAGCCATGGTGGTGGGAATGATTACTTGGATTATCTTTGAAGCGTATGAAACTTCCTGGCCGGCGTTGGTCCCCGCGACACTTGTGAGTTTTGCGGGCATGATCGGCGGATCCTACTGGGGACGGAATCGAAAAATTGCTTTATGATAAAAATAGAACTCAGGCGGCTGAACGATGCTTTTCATATGGAAGCCAGCAACGAACAGGGCAACAGCGTACATATCGACGCATCGCCCGATATCGGGGGAACGAACCAGGGAATGCGGCCCATGCAGATGTTGTTAGCCGCCCTCGGTGGATGCAGCGCTATTGATGTCATCAACATTCTCAAGAAACAGCGACAGGATCTGAAGGATCTTAAGGTCACCATAACCGGTGAACGCGAACCGAACGCGATTCCATCCCTCTATACCGAGGTGCATGCGCACTTCAAGCTATACGGAGACCTCGACAACGATAAGGCCGACAAAGCTGTTACCCTCGCGGTGGACAAATACTGCTCCGTAGCCAAAACGCTCGAGAAAACCGCCCGGGTCACATATTCCTTTGAGATCGTACGTGACTAGTGGCCAATATTGAAGATTGAATGGTTGAAGACTGAATAATTGAGTGTGCCTGCCCGACCTTCCTTGAACTTTAAACTTTGAACTTTGAACCTTAAACCCGATGACCGAAGAGAGACATTTTGAAACCGACGCCATACGCGCCCAGCACGAGAGAAGCGAATTCCGTGAACATTCCGTGCCGGTTTACCTTACTTCGAGTTTTGTGTTTGAAGACGCGGAACAGGCCCGGGCAATGTTTGCCGATGAGATACAGGGCAATATTTACAGCCGCTATTCAAATCCCAATACCAACGAGTTCATTGAAAAGTTGTGCCTGCTGGAAGGTACGGAAGATGGTGTTGCCACAGCGTCGGGAATGGCAGCGATGTATTCAAGTATGACGGCGTTGCTCAAATCGGGCGATCACATTCTGTCATGCCGGTCGGTATTCGGTTCCACCCATCAGATCCTCAATACAATTTATCCGCGTTTTAATATTACGCACACGTATGCCGATATCACGGCGCCGGAGACATGGGAATCCAAAATACAGCCGAATACAAGGATGATCTTTGTAGAAACGCCCTCCAATCCGGCACTCGATATTATTGATCTTGAGTGGTTGGGAAAGCTGGCCCGTAAACATAACCTGATCCTCAACGTCGACAATTGTTTTGCGACACCCTATCTGCAGAATCCTGCCCGCTGGGGTGCGCACATCGTAACCCATTCTGCCACGAAATTCATCGACGGACAAGGCAGGGTAATTGCCGGCGCGATCCTCGGGACAAAAGAATTAATCAAAGAGATCCGGTTTTTCACACGGCATACAGGACCATCGCTTTCACCTTTCAACGCGTGGTTGCTTTCGAAAAGCCTTGAGACACTGGCCGTCAGGATGGATCGGCACTGTCACAATGCGCTTCAGCTGGCAGGTTTTCTTGAAAAGCATCCGGGTATCCGCGCAGTGAAGTACCCCTTTCTGCCCAGTCACCCCCAACATGGGTTGGCTAAAAAGCAAATGAAACAGGGCGGTGGTATTGTGACGTTCGAGGTCGGCGGCGGCCTGGAGCAGGGAAGGAAGTTCCTGAACGCGCTGAAGATGATCTCCCATACGCCAAACCTGGGCGATACGCGGACAATCGCGATCCACCCGGCTTCGACTACCCATTCAAAGCTAACAGATGAAGAACGCGCTGTCGTCGGGATCACACCGGGTCTTATCCGCATCGCGGCGGGCCTGGAAGACATCCGCGATATTATCGCCGACGTGGAACAAGCGGTGGACGCGTCGGGCCGGTAAGAATCCGCAGCTACGGTGGAAGCGCTGATTAATAGGTTGGCATAGACGGATCAATCTCCCGGGCCCATGCCAGGATACCGCCTTTCAGATTATAAAGATTGGTAAAGCCGTGGTTCTGTTCCAGCCACTGCACCATGTTGCCGCTGCGTGCGCCACTGCGGCAATGAATCACGACCTTTTTGTCTTTCGAAATCCTGTCAACACTGCCGGGAATCTCGCCCTGCGGGATCAACTCTCCTTCCAGGTTACAGATGTCGAACTCATGCGGTTCGCGTACATCGATCAGTTGGAAATCAGCTCCGGCATCCATCATTTCTTTCAGCTCTTGAACAGTTACTTCTTTCATACAGTCTTGATTAGCGGTCAAAGATTTATTTTTCCCGGCACTTATGCCACAAAATTCATCATAATCAATTAGAACTTTGATAGCTGACCGAGCTCCATTGTTTTTTATATGGATGATGGTCTGTTCCATGGTCAGGCTATCCAGCAATAAGAGTTTATCGGTAAGCGGTTCGCCCAAGCCTGTGATGACCTTGATGACCTCGTTGGCTTGCATGCTTCCGATCAGCCCGGGAAGTACGCCCAGCACACCAGCCTGTTCGCAGTTGGGAACACTGGCGGCGTCTGGCGGTAACGGGAAGAGGTCCCGGTAATTGGCTGAGTACGTTCCCACCGCGAGCTGTACATTAAATACGGCTACCTGGCCCTCGAATCGCAGGATCGAACCATAAACCAAGGGCTTGCCCAGGAGTACGCAGGCATCGTTAAGCAGGTATCGGGTGGGAAAGTTATCGGTCCCATCCACCACCAGGTCGTATTCGGCTGCAACCTTTAACACATTTGATGCCGTTAGTCGCTCCGTATAAACGTTAAACCGTACCTCCGGATTAAGCCCGCGCAATCTTTCAGCTGCCGCCTGGGCCTTGTTCCTGCCCAGATCATCCATCGTAAAGATTACCTGGCGCTGGAGGTTGGACACATCGAGCGAGTCAAAGTCTGCAATGCCCAATGTGCCGATCCCCGCGGCGGTAAGGTACAGAAGGGCAGGAGAGCCCAGCCCCCCGGCGCCCACCACCAGTACTTTCGCTGATTTTAATTTTAATTGGTTCTCCAGTCCGAATTCCTGTAACACCAGGTGGCGGCTATAACGTTTAACTTCATCATTGGATAACTTGGCCATCCATCAAAATTACAATCCTAAAACACATGCAGCGAAAAAATTATTCCTCCGGCGCGAAATGGGAAGACATTGTCGGCTATTCCCGCGCCGTACAGGTTGGCAATCAACTTGAAATTTCTGGTACCGTCGCTACGGACGAAAACGGCGTGTTTGGCAAGGGCGATTTTTATGCGCAGTCTAAATTTATTCTCCAAAAGATCCAAAAGGTACTGCATGATGCAGGTTTTTCAGTAGAAGACGTGGTGCGCACCAGGATGTTTGTAACCGACATATCGCAGTGGGAAGAGGTCGGGAAAGCCCATGGAGAGGTCTTTAAGACCATAAAACCAGTGACTTCCATGGTTCAGGTAAGCGCGCTGATCGATCCGGCGTACCTGGTCGAGATCGAGGTAACGGCGATCAGGTCGTAAATATTTTAGTGCGGATCCGGTTTTTTCAGTTTGGCATTTAATTGGCTCTTCAAGGTTCCAAACCCTGTACCTATGACCCCGCACCGCTCCTGGCTACTCCTGTTGTGTCTTGTGTTTTCATTTATAGCGCAGGCACAGGTTGACGAGATCAAAAGGAAGTCATCGGAGTACAGCGGGAAGAAGGGATCCGGGTCTTCTTCCGATGGCGGGGGAAGCGGTGGATCCGAATTTTACATCGAGCTCGTGGCGCATTCGATCAACGGCCTGGTGAATGTACAGCAGCACACGCTGAAGAAGAAAGCAACGAACCCCACCATCATATCACTGGATGTCTTCCTGCAAACCGCCATTCAGCCTTCAGGTTATTACATCATTCATCCGCGTATCCGTGGAAACTGGGGATTGTTCTCGACTGACTTCAGGTTCAACTACCTGATTGAGGAAGACCCGGACGGGGTGAAGTATCTCCGTACGGATGACTGGCAGATTATTCAACTCAACCTCCTCACGCTAAAGAATTTTACATTTCGTCTTGGTGCGGGCGTTATCCACGAGCAATACAGTGGTGGCAAAACCTTTACGGAATGGACGGCGGGATTGCATGTCAATTCAAACCGCCTGCATATTGGCGCGATGACCGAATACCGATGGTCCATACCCCGCGACGAGTGGAGCGGTCAGGTTCAATACAGAATACTGCAAGCCGGTAAGATGAACTGGTACGCCACGGGCGGAATCGTTTTTCAGCGGTACTATGAGGCGATCAACGTATGGGGTATGCAGGCTGGTATTATGCTAAAGGTTTTTTAGCTGTTGATCTTACATTTTTTTCAGGATAAGCCCGGCAACAGTCTTTCCGATCGAAAGTGACGATGTAGCAGCCGGCGATGGTGCGTTACACACGTTCACGGCAAAATCGTTTTCAAGGATCAGGAAATCATCCAGCAATCCGCCCGTCTTGTCACATGCCTGAGCCCTGACACCGGCGCCGCCCGGAACGAGGTCACTTTCCCGGATTTCAGGAACAAGTTTCTGAAGCGCACGTGTGAACGCAGCTTTTGAATATGAGCGGTACATTTCTCCCAGGCCGGTCCGCCAGTATTTTGCCGCGACCTTTTGAAATCCGGGCCAGGCCAGCGTCTCGCCGAACTCCGCAAGGTTGACAGCAGATTTTTTGTATCCCTCCCGGCGGAAGGCGAGCACCGCGTTGGGTCCACATTCAACGCCACCGCCCGGCATCGTCGTAAAGTGAACACCCAGGAACGGAAATTCAGGGTCCGGAACTGGGTAGATCAGGGTTTTCACAAGATACTCTTTCTCTTTTCGCAGCTTGAAGTATTCACCCCGGAAGGGAATGATCTTTACATTCACCTGGTCGGAGGTCATGCGTGCAACTTTGTCTGAATACAACCCGGCGCAGTTAACCAGGAGTTTGCCGGTGTATTCATTTTTCTCCGTGGCAACGACCACACCCGTGCGGGTAACGCGGATGTCTTTTACTTTTTCGCTGAGCCTGATCTCGCCGCCCTGCTGCTGGAAAACCGCGGCATACTGTTCGGCCACCCGGCGGTAATCCACAATACCTGTTTGTGGAACATGGATTCCCGCCACACCCGTTACATGCGGTTCGATTTCTTTCAATTCGCCGGCTCCAAGCAGCTTCAGGCCCGGCAACCCGTTTTGTATTCCGCGATCGAAGATGGTCTGCAGCAACGGAATTTCTTTTTGATTGGTCGCCACGATCACTTTCCCGCAAATGTCAACCGGAATATTGTATTCACGGCAGAAATCCAACAGGAGGTGGTATCCATCCGTGCAGTTTTTTGCTTTCAGGCTTCCGGGCTTATAGTAGATGCCGGAATGAATGACGTTGCTGTTGTTGCCGGTCTGGTGTTTGGCCACGGCATTTTCCTTCTCGAGCACGACAATTTTCAGCCGTGGATTTTCCCGGATCAGTTGCAGTGCTGTGGCAAGCCCGACGGCGCCGCCACCGATAATAATGACATCGTATGACACGGATAAAAAATTTGCCCGAAGCTAGTCATTAATTTTATTCCGGAGAAAGACACGTCAGGCTTTGATAGGACGGATGCGAACGTTCAGCGCAGCATCCACCACCACGAAATGATTTTTTGGAATGAGCGTCCAGTGTTTGTCGTCTGTAAGTTTTTCGGATACGATCAGCACGGCTTGGTCGTCATCCTCCGGAGCCACCATCTGGCTGATACCATCCTCGACCACATACCTTCCGCCCTCCGAATGATAAAGCGTCAGCGGTTCCTCCGCCGGATCGGTAACATAACGCGTGCCGACAAAAAACAAACCGTTCGTTACCATCATGTTCAGGTAAGCCGCGTCCTTAATACCCTGTTCGTGCATCATCGTTTTCAGCGCCGCGAAGGTTTTTTCAAAGGCATCAATAACGGTCTCCGGCGTCACCTGATTTTTCCCATCAGCAAGCAATTCGTTGAGCAGGTAGGCGAAGATATGTTCTGAATCCGTTTGCCCTTTTATCCAGTTGTATAATTCATCCGACAGCGGTGCGCGGATGTGTCTTTTGATCAGTGAAAAATTTTCGACCCCGCCGTTATGGCACATCAGCATATTCCTGTATTGAAAGGGATGGCAGTTGCTCTCTGAAACTTCGCCCACACTGGCGGCGCGCACGTGGGCGATGAGGCATTCCGTTTTAATTTTCGGTGCGAGGTTCTTGAGGTTGCGGTTACTCCACGCCGGATTAACCGAGACAAACGTTACGGGTTCGTAATTTACTTCCGGCACGTACCATCCGATACCGAAGCCGTCGCCATTCAGGGGCTCTTCGATCTCCCGGGCATTAATGCTTTGGTTAACAAGGGAATTTTGGGGTTGATAAAGGATCTGGTCGATAATAATGGGCGTACCCATGTAGGCAAGTAATCGGCACATAGGCGTTGAAAGGGATTCCGAGATAAAAGATAGGTGCTTTAGACCAAATAAAAAACCTCGTCATAGCGAGGTCTTTATCGGGTTGTACCGGCAAGTCGTTGCGATGTAAGGATTCTTATTTTTCTTCGAAGTTGAGCGCGGCAGAATTCAAACAGTACCGCAGCCCCGTGGGTTTTGGACCGTCGTCGAAAACATGGCCGAGATGGCCTCCGCACCGTGTGCACACCACTTCATCGCGCACCATCCCATGACTGTTATCGGTACCGACCTTTACGGCCGAGTCCGCGATCGGCTGGTAGAAACTTGGCCAGCCCGTCCCGCTTTCAAATTTTGTATCCGACGAGAATAGTGGTGTATTGCAGGCGGCGCAATGATAGATCCCCGTGGCGTGATTGTTCCACAAGGCGCCGGTGAAGGCGCGCTCGGTACCTTTTTCGCGCAGGACGTGATACTGCATCGGGGTCAACTGCTTTTTCCATTCTGCATCGGTTTTGACCACGGCAAACTTTCCGTGTCCGGAATCATTTTTCTCGTTCCGTGTCTGTGAGCAGGCGGTGACCATGAAGCCGCTCAAAAACGCTAAAAGAAGTGCTGTTCTATACATGGGAGTAAGTTTCATTGGTGAGCAGATTTAAAGGCACTGGCTGCCGTGGATAAAACCACAGGATCGGTCTGATCGTTCACCGGAAATCGTCGCATGAACGACAAATGACGAAGATCTTGCGTTAATCCTCCCGACGTCAGAAAACTGTTCAATTTTAATCATTTTAGCACATGGACAGGTGTATTTTTGCTTGCTTCTCAAAGAAGCAGTATAATTACCGGAGCATGAAGAGGACCTTACTACTTTTTAGCCTGCTTGTGGCCTTTATGACAGGCTTTTCACAAAGCCACAAATATCAGTCGGTCTTTATCTACAGCTTTACCCGTTATGTACAATGGCCCGATGCCTATAACCAGGGCGATTTTGAAATTCTGGTGTTGGGTGAATGCCCCCTGCTGGACGAGCTGAAAGCCATGGCGGCTTCCAAAAAAGTGCAGGGTGACCGGTCCATCAAAGTGACCCGGATCAACACGCCAGGCGAAATAAGAAAGTGCAATATCCTTTATGTCCCGGCTGGTAAATCAGCCATGATGGACGATATTATTGCCAAGGTCAATACCCAGTCGATCCTGATGGTTACCGACGAACCTGGAATGGGCCTGAAAGGAAGTGATATAAATTTTATAACGAAAGACGGTAAACTGACCTTTGAACTGAATCAGGGCGCCTTGAACAGGCAAAATTTAAAGGTCAGTATTGAATTAACGCGGTTGGCCGTCGTGATCTGATAACCTATGGAAAGAGAAAAAAAGAAGGGCATTCGGTTAACCATCGGAAATAAGATACTCGGTGGTTTTCTTATTTTAATTGCCCTGTTCATTATTAATGGTGTCATCATTTTCGGAAAAGGCAATGTCATCGATGATGTTGTCACGCGGTCGAGTACCATTTATAAACCTTCGCAGGACGCGATCAAGGATTTCAAACTGATGGTCATACAGTCAAAAATGCTGGTGACCAACTGGGTATACCTGCAAACCAACCAGGAAGACAAGAACGCACTGCGCCAGTTGCAGGATTACGATTATCCCGCGCTGCGCAATAATATATCAAAGCTGATGCCCACCTGGGAGAGCGATAGTCAACGCTGGTGGATGGATACTGTCTTCCTGAAATTCGATACGCTGCTGAGCCTGCAGAAGGAGAACGTCATGGCCAGCCTTCAGTCGTTTGAGAACTACGAAGATCCGCTGACTAAACTCATGGCGGAAGATGCAATTGAAAGCCAGATTATTCCCCGCACAACGGAGATCATCCGCAAGCTTGACCGGATCATTGCCAAACAGGATGAGGTTACCGACCGGTCGGATAGCAACGTGATGGAATCGATCACCAGCCTGCGCTACTATACACTGATACTCGGTTCAGGCATCATCATTATCGGACTGCTCAGCGCTTTTTTCCTGCGTCGCGCCATAACGCGTCCCGTCAATTTCCTTAAAAATGTCGTCATCAAACTGGGGCGTGGCGAGCTCGTGGAAGAAAAGCAGGCGAAAACCAGCAACGACGAAATCGGCGAAATGGCGGTGGCGATGGATAACCTCGTAACCGGTTTGAAATCCACCAGTCTGTTTGCGGAAAATATCGGTAACGGCAATTACAACACTGCCTTCAAACCGCTGAGTGAGCATGACGTATTGGGCAACGCCCTCATCAACATGCGCAACAACCTGTCGAAGGTTGCGGAAGACGACAAGAAGCGGAATTGGGCAACAGAAGGCCAGGCCAAATTCGGAGAAATCCTTCGCACGAATAATAACGATCTGGCTAAGCTCGCCGATGAGATCATCGCGAACCTGGTAAAATACCTGAAAGCAAACCAGGGCGCATTATATATTGTAGACGATACACAGCCGGATGAAGAGGCAACCATGTCCATGAAAGCGTGTTATGCCTGGGATAAGAAAAAGTTTCTCAATCATAAGATCCATCGCGGAGAGGGTCTGGCCGGACAGGCCTGGCAGGAGGGCGATACGGTATACCTCACCGAAGTTCCAAAGGATTACATCAAAATTGTTTCCGGGCTGGGCGATGCAAATCCCACCAGTGTGTTGATCGTACCGTTGAAAGTAAATGATCAGATCTTTGGCGTCGTTGAGCTTGCGTCATTCAGCGAGTTCAGGGATTTTGAGATCGAGTTTGTTCAAAAAATCGGCGAGAGTATTGCGTCCACCATATCTTCTGTCAAGGTCAACGCGAGGACACAGCGCCTGCTGGAGGAGTCGCAGGAAATGACAGAACAAATGCGAGCGCAGGAAGAAGAAATGCGCCAGAACATGGAAGAACTGCAGGCTACCCAGGAGGAAATGCAACGCACGCAGTCGGAGACCGAAAGCACACTCAGCGGCATTCACAGTTCGCTCGCGGTGGCAGAGTATACCGCCGACGGCACCGTGGCCAAGGTCAACAGCAATTTCCTTGAACTTTTTGGATACACGCAGGATGAAGTCGTAGGCGAGAACCATCGGATCTTTGTTACCAAGCAGGACAAAGGCAGTGAGGAGTACAAGCAACTTTGGCGTGATCTCGCGCAGGGCTACCCCAAAAAGGGCACGTTCATGCGCATCAACCGGAAAGGGGACTTGATTAACGTCCGGTCGAGTTTCTCTGCCATAAAAAACCGTTCGGGAGAAGTACTGAAGGTAATGGAGATCGTCTACGAACTTAAATAACGTTCACCAAAGCTATTGACTGTCGTGCGCCGTCAGCTTTTCCTGGCGGGATAAAAATGGATTTTCGAATTTCGATCGAAAGGGGCACACTGCCGAGATTTGCTCAAGCGTCAGATGGTTCGTCGAAAAAAAGTATCCGTTGATGTCGTAATGTTTCAGGACAACCATAGACTTTTCTCCGCCAGTAAAATATCCTCGACAGCGGTCATAAACATTCCGGCGCCCAGCGCCGGTGACGTAATGCCGATGACAGTGCCATTCAGTTTGCTGCGGATAAGCTCCTTAATAATGGTATTCGGTGTTCTGATATATTCCCTTTCCATAAGCAGCTGAATTGAAGCAAAAAAATAAAACGGTGACACACAATGGGCCAAATAACAAAGGCGCGTAAAATGTGATGCCACCCGCGGCTACAGGAAGGCTGTCGCAGTTGTGCAACAGTTTGAGGAAGTCCTTCAATACCATCATAATTTATTCGCGAAGTCGTTATATTCTTTAGACCAGAGTGATACCTTGGGTGTGCATTCGCTGGTTGGTTTATCTTTTAAGGTAAATGCCATTAAGCGCACGTGTTTATGGAGAAGGAGATCTTAATTATTGACGATGATGCCGACGACTGCATGCTGGTGAAGGAGAGCCTTCAGCAGGTAGGCTGGAAGCAAGCAATTCACCATGTGCTGGGCGGGCGGGAAGCGCTTGATTTGCTGAGCGCCAGGAAAACCGAGGGTACTTTGCCAACCGTGGTGATACTGGACCTTAACATGCCGCAGATAGGCGGAATGGAAGTACTTACCGCCATCCGTAATATGGGCATCCAGGTGCCGGTAGTACTTTATACGACTACCTGTTCGGACGATATGGTAACGAAAGCAAAGTCACTGGGCGCATACGATTGCGTTAAAAAAGGTACGAGCTATGCAGATAACCTCAGGTTTGCCAGCAGGATTTTATCGCTGGCCAATGAAGGAAGCAGAATGTCATGAAGCGGAAATGGAACAGGCTGAATGCAAAAAAGCCCTGCGTCCCAGGGCTTTTTTGTTTACCTAAACCTAAACCTATGAGAAGAATTACTCTACTCAAGGAATACTAACGATGCTGCCCTGCCGAGGTTTCATTGCTGCAAAAAAAAATCAGGATTTTTTCAGCTTGTCCTTGAAAACCTTTTTAAACTTCTCAAGCTTGGGCTGGATGACGTACGAACAGTAAGGCGCGCTGCCGTTCAGGTTATAGTAATTCTGGTGGTAATCCTCGGCTTTATAAAATGTGGTAAAAGGACTTATTTCGGTGACTATCGGGTTGTCCCATGCACCGGATTTATCGAGTTTTTCCTTGTAGGTTTCCGCCAGCTGCTGTTGTTGCAGATTATGGTAAAAGATAACCGACCGATATTGCGTTCCTTCATCCGCGCCCTGCCTGTTGAGCGTCGTGGGATCGTGCGTTTTCCAGAAAATTTCCAGCAGTTCTTCATAACTGATTCTGCCCGGGTCATAAGATACCTGTATCACCTCGGCATGGCCCGTTAATCCGCTGCAAACTTCCTTATACGTCGGATTTTTCACCTTACCGCCGGAATAACCGGATTCCACTTTTTCGACGCCTTCAACGTTCAGAAATATCGCTTCAGTACACCAGAAGCACCCTGAACCGAAGGTCGCCTGTTCCAATCCTTCCTTTACTGGTATTGCCATAGCTGTAGTTGTTGTTTCCGGTTTTGCTTTTTGCCCGCATGAAATGCCAGCGATCAGCAGCAGGCATGAGATAGCAGTGGTGATCTTGTTCATGTTGCAGTTTAGTACTAAACCGAATTGCGCACAAAATGGTTTATAGGGACGGCTGGTAAAAAGTTGCCACCTACAAGGTGATGTTTTAAACGATGGAAGAGCTCTCACCAAGGCCCAAGGCAATAAATTGCTGGCATCCGGTCGCTGGATGCTTTTTTAAACAAAAGGAACTGCCTAATCCATTAAGATCCCCAGGCCCAGCATCAAATAGGATGTGTCATCCCAATCGCTAAAAAAAACTCCAAATGCCCGATGCCCAATCCCTAATGCCCAATTAATCAGTAATTCTGATAAAACCCCCGAATCGCCGGAATAAGCTGGTTGTAAATGGGCCTTGTAAATTCAAGGAACAGATCCTGCGCGACCGGTGGCTGTTGTTCTTTCTGCTTGCAGATCGCCAGCTGCTGCGCGGTCAAAGCGCGATCATCACCATTAAAGCGCGCCCACTGGCTAACCCATACATATTCGCCATTGAATTTCCGGTGGGCCAGAACACCGTTTGTCTTTCCGTCCACTACCACCATGCTCAGCAGTCCGTTCGACAGGATCTCCTTGCGGTAGGTGGTCAGCTTCGCTTTCACGGTATTGTATACCGGGATTTTTTTGCCGTCAACTTTTACTTCACCAACCACAACGCTATCCTTCGTAACCGTTTCTTCCTTTTCTTTCAGCACGGAATTGCCCACGGAAAAGTCATCGAATTTTATCCGCATGATCTGGTCAGCGTAGGGGAGGTTGACAGCCTTGGCTTCTTCCGGTGTGTAAAATTTGATGAAGGTCTGCTCGGTATAATTGTTGTGTAAGAACTCTTCGATCTTGTCCTGGAAAAAACCGCCGCTGAGGTTGTAACGTTCGGGTACGGGGATCTGCTCGACAACAACTTTCAGCGTCGCTTCGAATTTGGACTTGTCCAGGTACTCGACAACGTCTTTGAAGCCGGGAACATAATTCTGGACGTCAACAAAATTAAAATAGGCGCGCTTGGCATCGTTCCGCGTTCCTTTCATAAGGGCATCGATGCCGGCGGTATAACTTTCGTCCGCGGCTTTTTCTTTCAGCGGGCCGATTTCGGCGTAATGGTTAACAGGATTTTTGATGGCTTTCAGGCAAGCCGGGCACTGCCTTATTTCTTCGTATAACTGGTTGATCGCGTTGTACGACTGGATGGCATTCTTCCATTTGAAATTCGAGTTGGAAGCGATTTCGTTTTTAGCCTGTGTCTCAAAAAACTCCACGGCCAGGGGATAGGAGGCCTGCAGGGCTTCAACGGATTTGGCGTGATCTGGATTCTGGCGCAGCCTGCCAACGGCCTTTAGCACCGCTTCATAGTAGTCGCCGCGCTCATACGCTTTTTTACCCGAGCTGCAGGATGTGAGTGCCAGCAGTGCAACGGCAATGAGGAGTTGTCCGGTTTTCATGGTATCAGGGTTAACCTTGGGGTGTACAATTCAGTGCGAATTTAATCACTCGCCGTGGAAAAAGTAAATGAGCATGTCGTCGATGCTGTCCCGCCAGTTGCCCCAGGAGTGTCCCTGGTTCACTACTTTGTACTCAAAATTACATGTGTTCTTATTGAGGATGTTCTGCATTTTTTCAGCGCCCTCCTGGTTGTCATGGATACTGCCGGTGGACAGGTAGATCTTGACCGGCGGATTCTCCGGGTTGTCGCAAAAGGTATAGATCTCCGGCTTGAACCAGAAGGCTGGCGACTGCACACCAGCCAGTCCGAAGATATCGGGTTTTGAAAATGAAAAGTAAGATGCGGCAAGGCCACCCATGGATGTTCCGATAATGCCGCGTTCTTCCGGGCGT